>NZ_JBQKUM010000001.1:0-156034 GCF_054968605.1 Pseudoalteromonas sp. G5_S1_14_S5
CAATAAATAGAACCTAGCTTTTTAGCTGGGTTTTGTTTTATCTGGAATATGTAAATCTGATAACCACGTCACCAAGTATTTCTCCCTATTTAATCACTTCATGACTTTTTTATAAGACAATGTCTGCTCCACTTTCGAATTGAGTATGACGCCTTATGAAAAACCTCACTTTAACGATCGGTTGCTACACAGACACTCCCAGTAAAAGCCGAGGCGTACATCAGACTCAGTTAGACTTAGAAAACGGTAAACTATTACCTTTAGAGCTCGTTTCAGAGTGTGCTAACCCATCTTTTGTTGTAGCGACAGAGCGTGGTGTCTATACTGCGTCTGAAGTAGATCAGCCAAAACAACCGCAGCTGATTCATATACCCAGCCCTTACTCAAAGACGGTTAAGAACTCCGACACAATCGCTGGCGAGCACCCTTGCCACATCGCGATTGATCCTAGCCACAAGTTTGCTATTACTTCTCAATACTCATCAGGTTCATTCGATATTTTTAGTTTAAGTATCGATGGCAATATCGATAAACGACTTAAAACAATAACTATGGTGGGTTCAGGGCCTAATAAAGAGCGTCAAACAACGCCACATGCTCATCAATGCCTGTTCTTACAAAACTCACCACAATTTGTCACTATCGACCTTGGCGCTGATCGAATCAACTTCTATTGCTTTGATGAGGAACAGGAAGAGTTTCTAGACGAACCGATGCAATCCATTAAAGTCCCCGCAGGCAATGGACCTCGTCATCTCGTCTTCAATAAGGATGAAGACAAGGCCTATGTGATCTGTGAGCTCTCTGAAACGATACTGATGATGGAGAAAACTTTTGGGAACTGGAGTATTGTCGAAGAGATCGACGCGCTGCCAAATATGGAAAAAGGAGAGGCTACCGCTGCAATAAAACTATCACCGGATGAGCAATTCCTCTATGTCTCTTGTCGACATCAATCAATGATCAGTTGCTTCAGAATCGAGCCAACAACGAAAATGCCTATTTTTATTGATAGCTATAATACCGAAGGCAATTTCCCTCGTGATTTTCATATTACTCATGACGGTGAATGGCTTATCGTCGCAAACCAGCACTCGAATAACATCACGTCATTCAAACGAAATACTGAAGACGGCTCTCTGGTTTACACGGGGTATTCATTAGAATTAGATGCGCCTGTTTGTGTGACACAGCAGCGATAGAGCTCATCGAATACAAAAAAGGAGAGCATTCGCTCTCCTTCTCTTTTTACACAGTCTGAAACACTCAATTAAAGGCCCAAGGCATACTTAAGTACTTGGGCTTTAATTGGCCCTGAGTTCTCTGCTAGCTTGAGTGCAGCATTACGCACAAACTTAAGTGGGCCAATATCATTACTGAACGTCTTATAGAAGAAATCCATACCGCTTTGCATCAATAGGTTGTCACCTCTTCTCATCACCTCATAGCGTCTTGCTACAGAATGATTCAGCTCGCCTTTTTCTTTAGTTAAATCCAATAGCGCTGCAACATCTTTGAAGCCTAAATTCACGCCCTGCCCTGCTAATGGGTTGATCGTGTGTGCCGAGTCTCCAACCAGAATGCAGTTATTCTTAAAATAGGATTGCGCATGACGTCGAGTAAGAGGGAAAGAACCAGAGTTAAGTACTTTGATGTCCCCTAACTCCGCAGGAAAGTTAGCAAGTACTTCATTGCGAAGCTTGTCTGGACTCATTGCCGACAGTTGCTTAATGCGAGATGGCGAGTCGTACCAAACTAAGGAGCCCTGCCCGACTTCCTGGTCCCCTGAACTAAAAGAGCACAAAGGAAGGAATGAACGCGGGCCGCTCGGCAAAAACTGTTGCCAAGTAATGTCTTGCTGAGAAAGCTCGGTTTCCACATTGATCAGCATACAGTGCTGACGGTAGTCCCAAGCAGTGATACCAATGCCCGCTTGCTGTCTAACCGCGGAATTTGCACCGTCGGCACCAACTACCCACTTCGCTGACAACTCGTTACCAGATTGAAGCTTTACGGTATTAGTTTCGCCAAATTCGATAGAGTCCAACTTTTCGGGACACAGCAGATCTAAGTTGTCATAAGCATCAAACTGTGACCATAATCCCAATTGAATAAGTCGGTTTTCAACAATGTAGCCTAAACGAGGCAAATCAAGTGACGCTGCATCAAATCGAATACGACATTCTGGATGTTCCCACGTTTCTAGGCGCTTGTAAGAACATACTCGCATTGCTGATATGCTCTGCCATGCGCCAAGCTCGTCAAGTAAATCGACTGACGCCTGAGAAATCGCTGATACTCGAATATCCATCGCTTGCAACTCATCAAATGCTTGGGGCGCAAAGCCTTCGATCACAGCAACCTGCACCCCTTGCTTAGCAAAACCAATCGCTGTTGCCGCACCAACCATGCCGCCACCGACGACTACAATATCGTAACTGTTCATATTTTGTACTTATCAGTTTGATTCTTTGACTGTTTTTGATTGTACGTTTTCACAACGAAATTGTAACCAAAAACCTTATTTGAAAAATGGGTTACTCCTTGCTACATCTAATGTTAACGAGAATAAAAACCACTTCCGAAGAGATTTTATCAGACCACTAGTCAGTCGGTTTTGAAACCAGTACAATACGCCGCTTGCCGCTAGGGTGAGCCATAAAATGAATACCTAATTATGGCCATAGACTCCGCGGATAGACACCGGGCGATTTGCTCCCTTAAATTAAACTAACGATCGAGCGAACAAAAAATGAGTAAGAAACTGCTAATTAAAACTTGGGGCTGTCAGATGAACGAATACGATTCATCAAAAATGGCTGACCTGCTAAATGCCGCAAATGGCTATGAGCTAACTGAAGTACCTGAGGAAGCAGATGTACTACTACTGAATACTTGTTCTATCCGTGAAAAAGCGCAAGAAAAAGTATTCCACCAGCTTGGTCGTTGGAAAACGCTAAAAGATAAAAAAGAAGGTGTGGTAATCGGTGTGGGTGGCTGTGTAGCGACTCAAGAAGGCGACCACATTCGTCAACGTGCACCATACGTAGACGTTATCTTTGGTCCTCAAACACTGCACCGTCTTCCAGAGATGATCAAATCTTCTCTATCAAACGAAGCGCCAGTGATGGACATCTCTTTCCCTGAGATCGAAAAGTTCGATAGCCTACCAGAGCCTCGTGCTGAAGGTGCAACGGCATTCGTTTCTATAATGGAAGGCTGTTCTAAGTACTGTACATACTGCGTAGTACCTTATACCCGTGGTGAAGAAGTTAGCCGTCCAATGGACGATGTACTGTTCGAAGTTGCTCAACTTGCAGAGCAAGGTGTACGTGAAGTTAACCTGCTAGGTCAAAACGTAAACGCATACCGTGGTCCAACTCACGAAGGTGATATCTGCACATTCGCAGAGCTGCTTCGTCTTGTTGCTTCTATCGATGGTATCGATCGTATTCGTTTCACAACAAGCCACCCGCTTGAGTTTGGTGATGACATCATCGCAGTGTACGAAGATACGCCAGAGCTTGTGAGCTTCCTTCACCTACCAGTACAAAGTGGTAGTGACCGTATCCTTACGATGATGAAGCGCCCTCATACAGCTATCGAGTACAAGTCGATTATTCGTAAGCTTCGTAAAGCGCGTCCTGACATTCAAATCAGTTCTGACTTTATCGTTGGTTTCCCTGGTGAATCTAACCAAGATTTCCAAGACACGATGAAACTGATCAAAGACGTTGATTTCGATATGAGCTTCAGCTTTATCTTCTCTCCTCGTCCAGGTACACCTGCTGCAGACTACCCATGTGACGTACCAGAGCAAGAGAAGAAAGATCGCTTATACGAACTACAACAAACCGTAAACTCGCAAGCAATGCGTTACTCTCGCTTAATGCTTGGTACTGAGCAACGTGTACTGGTTGAAGGCCCATCGAAGAAAAACCTAATGGAACTTCGCGCACGTACAGAGAACAACCGTGTTGTTAACTTCGAAGGCAACGCCGATCTAATCGGTCAATTTGTTGATGTGAAGATCACTGACGTATTCGCAAACTCTCTACGTGGTGAATTGGTTCGTACAGAGAAGGATATGGACCTTCGTAGCATCATCTCTCCAACGCAGATGATGGCTAACACAAAACGTGAAGATGAGCTGGGTGTGGCAACATTTACGCCATAAGCAAAACATCTAGGTTCAGCAAAAAGCTGACCAACAAAGCTTGAAATTACCTAACTAAGTGACCATCTTAGAAATAGGGAAATCGCCACTAGAAGCCCGGTCCCAATCGGGCTTCTTGCTCTTTGTTTGTTGAAAAGAGTGGGTGGCACAAAATGAGAGGCTAATTTGAGCAATAAAATCGTTACCCTAGAAATCAATCTAGAACCCGCAGATAACCATCGCCTTGCAAGCCTTTGTGGCCCATTCGATGACAATATCAAACACCTGGAGCGCCGTTTAGGTGTCGAGATTAACTACCGCAGCAACTTTTTCACTATAGTTGGCAAGCCTCACACGGCTGCTGCTGCACTCGATATTGTTAAACGCCTTTATGTTGAATCTGCTCCGGTCAAAGGCACGATTCCAGACATCGAGCCAGAACAAATTCACTTGGCTATCAAAGAGTCTGGTGTTTTAGAACAGAATGTAGAGTCTGATATTGAACACGGCAAAGAAGTGTTCATTAAGACCAAGAAAGGCGTAATTAAGCCTCGTACACCAAACCAAGCACAATACCTAATGAACATGGTGACTCATGACATCACCTTTGGTATTGGTCCTGCTGGTACGGGTAAAACATATTTAGCTGTCGCTGCTGCCGTCGACGCATTAGAACGCCAAGAGATCCGTCGTATTCTATTGACGCGCCCTGCTGTTGAAGCGGGTGAGAAGTTAGGTTTCCTGCCTGGTGATTTAAGCCAAAAAGTAGACCCATACTTGCGTCCACTTTACGATGCACTTTTTGAAATGCTAGGCTTTGAACGTGTTGAGAAGCTGATTGAACGTAACGTGATTGAGGTTGCACCTCTTGCGTACATGCGTGGTCGTACACTGAATGACGCGTTTATCATTCTTGATGAGAGCCAAAACACAACTGTTGAACAGATGAAGATGTTCCTAACTCGTATTGGTTTCAACTCGCGCGCGGTAATCACAGGTGATATCACTCAAATCGATTTACCTCGTGGGACAAAATCTGGCTTGCGTCATGCGACCGAGGTTCTAAGTGAAGTCGATGACATCAGCTTTAACTTCTTTATGTCTGAAGACGTGGTGCGTCACCCAGTGGTTGCTCGTATTGTTAACGCTTACGAGAAATGGGAAGCGAAAGACCAAAAAGAGCGTAAAGAGTTTGAAAAGCGTAAACGTGAAGAGCGTGAAGCACAACTTCTTGTGACTCAGCAAGCGGTTACGACACAATTAGCAACACAAAATAGTTCAGTGATTGCAGAACAAGGTGATAAATAGATGTCTATTGAACTAGACCTACAATTAGCGGTCGAAAATGAGCAAGGTCTTCCAACAGAGCAGGACATTCAGATTTGGTTGGACAAGACTATACCTCAGTTTCAAAAGAGCGCTGAGCTTACTATCCGTATCGTAGATACAGAAGAAAGCCACCAGCTAAATCATGAATATCGTGGTAAAGACAAGCCTACTAACGTGCTTTCTTTTCCATTCGAGGCTCCGCCTGGGATCGAGTTAGATCTTCTAGGTGATCTCATTATCTGTCGCCAAGTTGTCGAAAAAGAAGCAGAAGAGCAAAACAAGCCTCTGCTAGCACACTGGGCTCATATGGTTGTACATGGCAGTCTGCATCTGCTAGGTTATGATCATATCGAAGATGATGAAGCTGAAGAGATGGAGTCACTCGAGACAGAAATCATGCAAGCTATGGGGTTTGAAGACCCATATATTCTAGAAAAATAAATCGATTCTAGTTACGTAGATTGCAGAGAAACAATGACTCATCGAACCTGTATTTTTCAGGAATCTGAGTTGTGATGTGTGCTATCACACTTCTGATAGCGTTATTTTTTGAGAAGTCATGAACGAAGGTAACCCCCCCACTTCTGAGGGAAGTAAAAAATCTGAAGGTCCGAGTAGAAAGTCCTTCTTTGAACGCCTAGGCCAACTATTTCAAGGCGAGGTAAAAGACCGCCAAGAGCTCGTAGATGTAATCCGCGACTCAGAAATTAATGACCTAATTGACCACGACACTCGCGACATGCTCGAGGGTGTTATGGAGATTTCAGAGATGCGAGTGCGTGATATCATGCTGCCTCGCTCTCAAATGGTTACAGTAGAACGCACCGATGATTTAGATACATTGATTGCGCTGATTACTGATGCTCAACACTCTCGCTACCCAGTGATAAGTGAAGATAAAGACCATGTTGAAGGCATTCTATTAGCGAAGGACCTACTGAAGTACCTGGGTTCAGACAGTGCCCCATTTGATATCGAACAAGTGATTCGCCCTGCGGTCGTTGTTCCTGAAAGTAAGCGTGTTGATCGCCTGCTTAAGGAGTTCCGTGAAGAGCGTTACCACATGTCTATCGTTGTTGATGAGTTTGGCGGTGTCTCGGGCCTAGTAACCATTGAAGATATCCTCGAAGAAATCGTTGGTGAAATTGAAGACGAGTTCGACGATGAAGAAGAATTGGATATCCGTAAGCTGAGTAAGCATACCTTCTCTATTAAAGCTTTAACCACCATTGAAGAGTTCAACAACACGTTTGATACTGCTTTCAGTGACGATGAAGTGGATACCGTAGGCGGCTTGGTTATGACAGCACTCGGTCATCTGCCAGTTCGTGGCGAAATTGTAGAAATCGAAAACTACCATTTCAAAATAACGTCAGCAGATAATCGTCGCGTGATTCAGCTACAGGTAACCATTCCTGACGAGCAGCCTCTTCCGACTATCGAAGAATAACCACTTCTCTCTAAAGAGATGACAGAAATTAGATGACTAAGACTTTTATTCATCGCCTATTACGGCCGCTTGCGGCCGTTTTTGTTGGCGCTATAACCACCCTCTCATTCGCTCCATACTCAATTTGGCCTCTTGCCATTCTCAGCCCTGTTTTATTACTGCTTTTAGTTCACAATCGCTCTCCTAAAAGCGCGCTTTGGATTGGTTATGCATGGGGCTTAGGTCAGTTCACCACAGGAATCAGCTGGGTATACGTCAGTATTGACGGCTTTGGCGGTATGCCACTAGCTGCCAACCTATTTTTGATGGCACTCCTCGTTGGCTATTTAGCCGTATACTCAGGGCTATTTACTTGGAGCTTAAACAAATTCTTCCCCGCCAATAACTTAAGCCGATTTTTTCTAGCCGCTCCGGCACTATGGTTAATCAGTGATTGGCTACGCGGTTGGGTAATGACTGGCTTCCCATGGCTATGGTTAGGCTACAGCCAGATCGACTCTCCATTGGGCTCTTTCGCACCAATTGGTGGTGTGGAGTTAGTGACTCTTGCGATTATCGTTTCAGCATCCGCGTTTGCTTACGCTGTTATCAACAGAGCCTGGAGCATCGCTGTCATCCCTGCTGTTGTGTTTAGTACTGGCTTTGGTATTCGAAACATCGATTGGGTAACGCCGAATCCTGAAAAAACCACCTCAGTGGTGTTAATTCAAGGTAATGTCGACCAGGACAGCAAATGGCTGCCAAGTCACCGCTGGCCGACCATGATGAAATATACCGATCTCAGCCGAGAAAACTGGGATGCAGATATCATCATCTGGCCAGAAGCCGCGATCCCTGCTTTTGAAGTCGAGATACCCTCTTTTCTGCGTAACTTAGACAGCGCAGCTAAGATGAACAACAGCTCCATCATCACAGGTGTACTGAACCAGTCTGAAGATAAGAAATACTACAACAGTATTCTTTCTCTTGGTGTTAACCCATACGGAGAATACAGCTACGACCCAGATGAACGCTATCATAAACATCACCTACTTCCATTTGGTGAGTTTGTGCCGTTTGAAGACATATTGCGTCCGTTAGCACCGTTTTTTAACTTGCCAATGTCATCGTTCAGCCGTGGCGACTTAATCCAGCAAAACATTGTTGCTAACGGTCGTCACCTAGCGCCAGCTCTATGTTATGAGATCATCTTTAATGATCAAGTAAGACAAAATGTGACGGACGATACAGACTTTATTCTCACGCTCTCAAACGATGCGTGGTTTGGCCGTTCAATTGGTCCACTACAACACATGGAAATCGCTCAAATGCGTGCCCTAGAGCTTGGTAAGCCGCTTATTCGCTCGACTAACAACGGTGTGACAGCGGTGACGGACTACAAAGGTAATATCATCAAGCATATACCCCAGTTTGAAACGGCAGTACTAAAAGCTGAGCTTGTTTCAACAGATGGCCAAACTCCTTACCGCGTGGTCGGTACTTGGCCTTTGTATATTTGGGTGCTACTAAGCTTGGTAATTGGCTGGATTATGAGAAAACCAAAGAGCTAGATTCGACATCAACAAAAAGGGTTGGCCGTTTGGACAACCCTTTTTGTTGATGTCGTATTGGGAGAGATTTACGGCTTCAGTGCTTTGCGACTAAACCCTTTCGAGCCACACTTAATGCACGGTATGATGGTCGTTGGATGGTTGTATTCTGTTTGATGACCACACTCATCACAGACCAGCCTCCCCAAGCCAATCACTTCGCCAGCTTGATACAAGCCTTGATGCTCTAAATCTTGAAATAGCTCAACCCACTCTACTTTAGTGCGATCGGTAATATCTAGAAGCCCCTGCCATATAGAGTCTGCAATCATCAAATAAAATGGACCACTTTTGCTCTCTTCATAGCTCTCAGAAAACTCTTTCAAGTCTGACTTCACGTAAGCCGAGATCAGCGATAGCTCATCTTTAGTCATGTCATTGGCGGCTTTCGCATATTTGCCTGATGTTTCAATTTTGTTGTTGAGCTCTTCAGGACTATGCTTCAGGGTTTCGATAACCTCTTCAACCACCTCTTCATAAAGTGCTTTTTTCTTCGGCATAACAACCTCCTTAAGATAAAGAACGTTATAGTAAGTAAACATAGCGCTACTGTGCACTCTCGCTTACAAACAAATGCAATTCATACTCTTAAGTATAGTTGCCCTGCGAAATTCAGTGAAAATTACGCCATCTACAAGTCAGCAACTGCAAGTATGAAGGGTATAACTATTGTTGTACTAAGCTCCTTTAGGTATTCTATGACGATCTGTAAGATTCTGTTCTAACCGAACTCACAAATTCCAAGATAACCGGATACCATCGATGCAAGAACAATATAACCCGCAAGAGATTGAACAAAAGGTTCAACAACACTGGGATAACAGCGAAACTTTCGTTGTAAGTGAAGACCCAAACAAAGAAAAATTCTACTGTCTCTCTATGTTCCCGTACCCAAGTGGCCGACTGCACATGGGTCACGTGCGTAACTACACCATCGGTGATGTGGTATCTCGTTTCCAACGTCTACAAGGTAAAAACGTAATGCAACCAATCGGTTGGGATGCATTCGGCTTACCTGCAGAAAACGCAGCTGTAAAAAACAACACAGCACCTGCACCATGGACTTACGAAAACATCGAATACATGAAAAACCAGCTTAAGCTTCTTGGCTTTGGTTACGACTGGAATCGTGAATTCGCAACATGTACACCTGAATACTACCGCTGGGAACAAGAGTTCTTCACGAAGCTTTACGAAAAAGGCCTAGTGTACAAGAAGACCTCTTCTGTTAACTGGTGTCCAAACGACCAAACTGTACTAGCAAACGAGCAAGTAGAAGACGGTTGCTGCTGGCGTTGTGATACTCCAGTAGAGCAAAAGAAAATTCCACAGTGGTTCATTAAGATCACTGAATACGCTCAAGAGCTACTAGATGACCTAGACAACCTTGAAGGTTGGCCTGAAATGGTTAAAACCATGCAGCGCAACTGGATCGGTCGCTCTGAAGGTGTTGAGCTATCTTTCGCTGTTAACGGTGAAGAAACGCCACTAGAAGTGTACACGACTCGTCCTGATACGCTGATGGGTGTGTCTTACGTTGGTATCGCTGCAGGTCACCCTCTTGCAGAGAAAGCATCGAAGAACAACCCTGAGCTTGCTGCATTCGTTGAAGAGTGCCGCAACACTAAAGTGGCTGAAGCTGAACTGGCAACGATGGAAAAGAAAGGTATGGATACTGGCCTAACGGCTATCCACCCTCTTAACGGTCGTGTTGTTCCTGTATACGTAGCAAACTTCGTACTTATGGATTACGGCACAGGCGCAGTAATGGCGGTTCCAGCTCACGATCAACGTGACTACGAGTTCGCAACTAAGTACGGCATCGATATCATTCCAGTAATCAAGCCAGAAGATGGTTCTGAGCTAGATGTATCTGAAGCAGCTTACACTGAGAAAGGCGTGCTGTTCGACTCTGGTGAGTTCGATGGTCTTGCTTTCCAAGAAGCATTCGATGCAATTGCTACGAAGCTAGAAGCTGAAGGCAAAGGTAAGAAAACAGTAAACTTCCGTCTACGTGACTGGGGGGTATCTCGTCAGCGTTACTGGGGTGCGCCTATCCCAATGGTAACGACTGAAGATGGTGAAGTTCATCCAGTACCAGCAGACCAGCTACCAGTCATTCTTCCTGAAAATGTGGTAATGGATGGTGTGACTAGCCCAATCAAGGCTGACAAGTCTTGGGCAGAAACAACATTCAACGGCGAACCTGCTCTACGTGAAACAGACACGTTCGATACGTTCATGGAGTCTTCTTGGTACTACGCTCGTTACTGTTCACCACAAGCTGACGACATCCTAGATCCAGAAAAAGCGAACTACTGGCTACCTGTAGACCAGTACATCGGTGGTATTGAGCACGCTTGTATGCACCTATTGTACTCTCGTTTCTTCCATAAACTGCTACGTGACGCTGGTTACGTAACGTCTGACGAACCATTCAAGCAACTACTATGTCAAGGCATGGTACTAGCAGATGCGTTCTACCACGAAAACGAGAAAGGCACTAAAGAGTGGGTTGCTCCTACTGATGTTTCTGTAGAGCGTGACGGTAAAGGCCGTATCACATCTGCGAAAGATAGCCAAGGCCGTGACGTTGCTCACTCAGGCATGATCAAAATGTCTAAGTCGAAAAACAACGGTATCGACCCACAAGAGATGGTAGACAAGTACGGTGCTGACACAGTACGTCTATTCATGATGTTTGCATCACCTGCAGACATGACACTTGAGTGGCAAGAATCTGGTGTTGAAGGGGCAAACCGCTTCCTTAAACGTGTTTGGAAACTGGTTCACGCTCACTCTTCTAAGGGCGCAGCTGAGCCTGTTGACGTTGCAGCACTTTCTGGTGACCAAAAAGCACTTCGTCGTGATGTCCACAAGACTATCTCGAAAGTAACTGACGATATCGGCCGTCGTCAAACGTTCAACACAGCGATCGCTGCGATCATGGAACTGATGAACAAGCTAGCGAAAGCGCCTCAAGAATCAGCACAAGATCGTGCAATCCTTGACGAAGCATTGAAAGCAGTAGTTCGCATGCTTTACCCAATGACTCCTCACATCTCCTACGAAATGTGGATTGCTCTTGGCGAATCGGAGGTTGACTCAGCAACATGGCCAACATTTGACGAGAAAGCACTAGTTGAGGACGAGAAGACCATCGTTGTTATGATCAACGGTAAGCTGCGCGCAAAGCTAACTGTGGCAGCTGATGCAACAGAAGAGCAGGTTCGTGAGCTTGGTCTGAACGATGAGAACGCTAAGAAGTTCCTAGATGGCTTAACGATTCGTAAAGTTATCTTCGTACCAGGTAAGCTTCTAAACATTGTTGCTAACTAATCTTAGTAGACTAAAACGAACTTAATTCGTTTTTTGCAGTCTTTAGACAGGGTAATGACATTGCCCTGTCTACTTATTTAAACGCTTTACTTTCAGTTACTAACATGACTTCAACAAGCTAAAGCCTTTAAATAAGTATTCTACCTTCATGAGAGCCATCAAATAATGCGCCTGATTTCACTATCTTCATTGAAAGTTACTATTGTTGTTCTAACCGTGAGCGTACTCAGTGCCTGTGGTTTTCACCTGCGCGGTGACTACTCGGTACCAGAAGAACTCAGCAAGATCTCGGTAACCAGTTACGACCAATACAGTACGTTCACACGTATGATGAAAGGCCAACTGCGCATGAATGATGTAGAAATTGTGCCACCAACTGAAAATACCCCTAACCTGCACATCATTAGCGAGAGTGTTGGTGAGCGTACACTTTCTTTGTACCAGGATACTCGTGCCGCTGAGAAAGAACTTACGTTCCGTGCTTCATACCGCGTAACTATTCCAGATCTCGGTTCAAAAACCTTCTCAACCAGTGTGACTCGCAGCTACCTAGACAACCCGTTAACGGCTCTTGCAAAATCGGTTGAACGCGACATGATCGAAGATGAAATGCGAAAGCTAGCAACTAGCCAAATCCTTCGTCAGATGGCTCGACTAAAAGCTAATATTGCCGCAGATAGCATGAATCTAGAATCGTTAGAAAACGTTCAAGTAAAAGAGCTTGAGAAGCAATACAACATCAAGAATATTGAGATTGACGACGTTAAATCGAACCAAACACAGATGAACAGCCAGAGCTCAGCGAATCTGCTCAATAATAGGTTTATTTGATGCGTATTTTTGCTGACCGCTTACCTGAACAACTTGCTAAGCAGCTGAGTAACGTTTACCTGATTTTTGGTAATGAGCCACTGCTCTTGCAAGAAAGTAGAGAAGCGATTCAAAAAGCGGCTAAACAACAAGGTTTCGAGGAGCGTCACCGCTTTGCGATTGATAACAGTATGGACTGGAATCAAGTCTATGACTGTACTCAAGCGCTAAGCCTGTTTTCTAGCCGACAAATCATTGAGCTTGAGCTGCCAGAGTCAGGCGTGAATGCCGCAATAGCCAAAGAACTGTTGGCTATCTCTGAGCATATCCACAGCGATATATTGCTAATTCTTGTTGGCACCAAACTGACAAAAGCCCAAGAAAACACTAAATGGTTTAAAGCACTCTCTAATCAAGGGCATTGGGTAAGCTGCCTGACACCAGATGTCAGCAGACTACCTCAATTTGTTCAAGCACGCTGTCGCCAAGTCGGATTATCGCCAGATCCTGAAGCTATTCAAATGCTGGCACAATGGCATGAGGGCAACCTGTTTGCACTCACACAAAGCCTCGAAAAGCTGGCGCTTCAGTATCCAGATGGAAAGCTAACCTTAGTACGCTTAGAAGAGTCTCTGAGCCGACACAACCACTTTACTCCATTCCATTGGAGCGATGCCCTATTGGCAGGGAAAGGGAATCGAGCACAGAGAATCCTAAGACAACTCGAAGCTGAAGGTGTCGAACCGGTTATTCTGCTGAGAAGCGTGCAACGAGAGCTTGCGTTGCTACTGCAAATGCAGCAGCAAATGAAACTCATGCCGATCAGTCAGGTTTTCGAAAAGCATCGCATCTGGCAATCGAAAAAGCCGCTTTATAACGCCGCGCTAACAAGAGTTTCAATTTCTCAATTACACTCACTGTTTGCGCTACTTACCCAAGCAGAGTTGATAACCAAAACTCAGTATGAGCAGTCGCCTTGGCCACTAATCCATCAGTTGAGCGTTGAGTTTTGTATCCCTTCAGCTTCAATACCATCTCACACATAAAAGCGTGTTATGATCTTAGTAGAACCAAATTCAGATTTAAGGAACACCCAGTGTTACGTGAAGAACTAAAAAACTTTCTTGCAGACAAAGCTGACGATATGAAAGCAGAATCTATTGTGACCATCGATGTAGAAGGCAAATCAAGTGTGACGGATTACATGATCGTTTGTACTGGTACATCTAAACGCCACGTAGCTTCAATTGCTCAGCATGTTGCTGACGAAGTAAAGAAAGCCGGTCTTGAACCTCTTGGTATGGACGGTCAGCAAGAAGGCGAATGGGTTGTACTAGATATGGGTACAAGCATGCTGCACGTTATGCAAGAAGAGCATCGTGAACTGTACCAACTAGAAAAACTTTGGGGCTAGACGTTGAAGATCCAGTTAATCGCGGTTGGCACCAAAATGCCGAAGTGGGTTGAAGAAGGGTTTAACGAATATAAACGCCGCTTCCCTCATGACATGCCGTTAGAGCTCGTTGAAATCACGGCAGGTAAGCGTGGTAAAAACGCTGATATCGCTCGTATTCTTCAAAAAGAAGGCGAAGCCATGTTGGCAGCAGTGCCAAAAGGCAACCGAATTGTCACTCTAGATATCCCAGGAAGAAAGTGGGACACACCACAACTTGCTGAGCAATTAGAAAGCTGGAAGCTAGATGGACGTGATGTTTCTATACTGATTGGCGGGCCTGAAGGATTAGCACCTGCATGTAAAGCGGCCGCGGACCAAAGTTGGTCTCTGTCTGCGCTTACTCTCCCTCACCCATTAGTACGCGTTATCATGGCTGAAAGCTTGTATCGAGCTTGGAGCATTACTGCTAACCACCCTTATCATCGAGAATAAGCGTTAATGTTACGTAAACGTAGCCAAATCCGTGATTACAAAGCAGAAGCACGACTATTTACTAGTCGTGCTTTTGTTGCGTTTGCAGGCATCATAGTCATGATGTCCTTGTTGGTTAGTAACCTGTACAACATTCAGGTCAACCAATATCAAGACTATAAAACTCGCTCTAACGACAACCGTATTAAGGTAGTGCCAATCGCACCAAACCGCGGTTTGATTTACGATCGACACGGTGTACTTCTTGCCGAGAACCGTCCGGTTTTCGACCTAGAAATCACACCAGAAAAAATTAAAGATATGGACGACACACTTGTACGTCTACAAGAGTTAATTGAGATCCCACCAGAGCGTATTGAACGGTTTAACCTTGAGCGCCGTAATTCACGACGCTTTAAATCAGTGCCCATTCTTAACCAGCTTACAGAAGAACAGGTTGCTGTCTTCTCGGTGAATCAACACAAATTCCCAGGCGTTGAAGTTACAGGTACTTTAAAGCGCTTCTACCCTTACGGTGATGTGCTTACTCACGTTATTGGCTATGTCTCTCGAATCAACGACCGTGATATGCAGCGCTTGGTGCGCGAAGAAAAAGATGCGAATTATCAAGCGACCCGTGATATCGGTAAGCTCGGTATCGAGCGCTATTACGAAGATTTGCTACACGGCATAGCCGGCTACCAAGAAGTTGAAGTCAACAGCCGCGGGCGAGTGATTCGCACGCTCAAATTTGTTCCTTCTGTTCCGGGTAAAGATATTGTACTGAACCTGGATATCAACCTTCAGCTTTACGTTCATAAGCTACTCGATGGTCGTCGTGGTTCTGCAGTTGTATTGGATCCAAAAGATAACGGCGTATTAGCGATGGTTTCAAGCCCGAGCTATGACCCTAATGCGTTCGTACATGGCATTTCCTCTAAAGGTTATAACGCACTGCTTCAGGATAAGAACCGCCCTCTGGTAAACCGAACCACACTTGGCATCTATCCACCAGCATCAACAATCAAACCGTTTATGGCCGTTGCAGCTTTACAAGAAGGTGTCATTACTCCAAATACCACACGTAATGACCCTGGCTATTGGAAGATCCCGAACTCTAAAACTCGACCATTCCGAGATTGGTTACGTTGGGGACACGGTAAAGTCGATATCGTAAAAGCCATCGAGGAGTCGGTGGACACTTTCTTCTACCAGATCGCGTATGACCTAGGTATAGACCGCATATCCAAATGGATGATGATGTTTGGATTTGGCGACTACACAGGCATCGACATTTACGAAGAAAGTAAAGCCAACATGCCAACCCGAGACTGGAAAATGGCCAGACACCGTGTGCCATGGTACCAAGGTGACACAATCCCTGTAGGTATCGGTCAAGGCTACTGGACGGCCACACCGATGCAGATTGCAAAAGCGACCTCTGTACTGGTCAATAAGGGCGAGGTAACAGCACCTCACCTATTACGTGCCACCATTGAAAACGGTCACCCATTCAATGAGCAAGTTATGTCGGACATTGAAACTTACCCGCCACTAACAGGCGTTAAGAAGAAGTACTGGGATATCGCTCAAGAAGGTATGAAGCTGGCTAACCACGGTAAAAAAGGGACAGCAAGACGCTCATTCCAAAATATGTCTTACGTTACCGCAGGTAAGTCAGGTACAGCACAAGTCTTTGGTCTGAAAGAAGATGAAGAGTACAACGCCGATGAAATCGCTGAGCACCTACGTGACCACGCATTGTTTACTGGCTATGCACCGCTTGAAGATCCAGAGGCCGTTGTTACGATTGTTCTAGAAAATGCCGGTGGTGGTTCTTCTAACGGCGCTCCAGTAGTGCGACGAATTCTAGACCACATTATCCTTGCAGAAGATTATCAAAGCGAGCCAATAAAATAATGAAACTTGACCCTTCAACAGGACGAAACAGAGCCTTATTTGAAAGGCTCCATATCGATCTGCCACTATTACTCGGCATTCTAGCTTTAATGGGCTTTGCCTTATTAATCATGTACAGCGCGAGTGGACAGAGCCTAGCGATGATGGATCGCCAGGCGATGCGTATGGCACTGTCTTTGGGCGTAATGATCTTCTTAGCTCAGATATCACCACGTACCTATGAGACTTTAGCCCCAGTGCTATTCGCTGGCGGCGTTATTCTGCTACTAGGCGTACTTTTCTTTGGCGAAGCCTCCAAAGGTGCGCAGCGCTGGCTTAATTTTGGCTTTGTTCGATTCCAGCCCTCAGAGCTCTTAAAACTCGCCGTACCTCTGATGCTGGCGAGGTTTATTGGTAAGCGTTCACTACCACCAACATTCCAAACCTTGGCAATCTCGCTGGTTATGGTATTTGTACCAACCATTCTAATCGCTAAGCAGCCCGATTTAGGCACCTCTATCCTTATCGCGGCATCGGGGATCTTCGTGATATTCCTAGCAGGTATTAGCTGGAAAATCATTGCCAGTGCTGCTGTCGCCTTAGGCGCATTTATCCCAATTCTGTGGTTCTTTTTAATGCGTGAATACCAAAAGGTGCGTGTAAGAACCCTTTTTGATCCTGAATCCGATCCATTAGGTGCAGGTTACCACATCATTCAAAGTAAGATTGCGATAGGTTCAGGCGGTATCTCCGGAAAAGGCTGGCTACAAGGGACTCAGTCTCAACTAGAATTCATTCCTGAGCGCCATACTGACTTCATCTTCGCAGTTATCGCCGAAGAATGGGGCATGATAGGTATCTTGTTCTTACTTGCTATCTATCTGTTTATTATTGGACGTGGTTTGTACCTCGCAAGCCAAGCGCAAACAGCCTTTGGTCGAATGATGGGCGGCAGTATTGTACTGAGCTTCTTCGTTTATATTTTTGTAAATATTGGCATGGTAAGTGGCATTCTACCGGTTGTAGGTGTGCCTCTTCCTTTGGTCAGCTATGGCGGTACCTCTATGGTTACCCTAATGGCTGGTTTTGGTATTTTAATGTCGATTCACACACACAGAAAAGCATTCTCAAAGGCGACCTAATCGATGTCTATTACAAAATTTTCAAAAAAAACATCTTTAGTTGATGAGCTGCCAATTAAAAAAATTGTCTCAATGGTAGGCTTAGCGCTCTTAATCAACGGCTGCGCTTCGCAAAAGCCAAGTGGCCGTTACGATATTGATTCTGATATTGCGCCTGATGCCCCTATCTCGGTCGAGCATTTAGAGGACGCACACCCTCAATACGAACCCTACAGCCTAGGTGGTAACAGTGACTACACTCTGCGCGGTGAAGACTACAAAATCGAAAAGGAAACCGAGGGGTTCACCGAGAAAGGCAAGGCATCTTGGTACGGCAAAAAATTTCATGGTCATTTGACGTCGAATGGTGAGATTTACGATATGTATTCGATGTCAGCGGCACACAAAACATTGCCTATTCCAAGCTATGTAAAAGTCACTAATACCGACAACAACAAAACAACGATTGTGCGTATTAATGATCGCGGTCCATTCCATGAAGGGCGAATCATTGACCTCAGCTATGCGGCAGCTTACAAGCTCGATGTCTTAAGGACTGGCACTGCAAATGTTGAAATTGAAGTAATCAAGGTGGCAATGCCAACTGACGCTAAGAAAAAGGCAGCTTTGCCACAATTTATTATTCAAGTCGCAACATCGCAACATGAAGACAGAACGGAGAAGTTAGCCAAAGGTCTCAGCGAAAAGCTAGCAGTAGCAAGCTTCTTGCAGCCAAATGATGATCAATACCGACTGATGCTTGGGCCATTTCATGACTATGCTCTGACTCAAGAGAAATTAGAACAAGTTAAGCTGATGGGTTACCCTTCTGCTTATATCAAGAAGCACACGCTAACTCGCTAATTAATCTGACAGTAACCTCTGGTACTCAGCGCTCTGGTGTGACAGAGTGATTCTGGTAAGATATGAATAGTTCACCAAATAATTGCATTCAAAATGATTAAATCTAATAAACTTGTTAAAACGATTTTTGCTACTTCTGTTGCGCTTTCAGCAACAATAGCTACATCGTCATTCGCTGCTCCAATTGTTGTTCCTGATGCACCACAAATCGCCGCTAAAGGTTTTGTTCTGATGGATTACCATTCAGGCAAAGTACTAGCAGAGAAAGAGATGAATACTCAACTTTCTCCAGCAAGTTTAACCAAGATGATGACGAGCTACGTAATCGGTCAAGAACTTGAGCGTGGTAACATCAACCTAAACGACGATGTTGTAATCAGTGAAAATGCTTGGGCTAAAAACTTCCCAGATTCATCAAAAATGTTCGTTGAAGTTGGCACAACGGTTAAAGTTGAAGAACTGAACCGCGGTATCATCATTCAATCAGGTAACGATGCTTGTGTTGCAATGGCTGAGCACATTGCTGGCTCAGAAGACGCATTCGTTGACCTAATGAACGCATGGGCAAGCTCTATCGGCATGAAAGACACGCACTTTGCGAACGTGCACGGTCTAGACAACCCGAACCTATACTCAACACCTTACGATATGGCACTGCTTGGTCAGGCGCTAATTCGTGACGTTCCAGATGAGTACCGTATCTACTCACAGAAAAAATTCACATACAACGGCATCACCCAATACAACCGTAATGGTCTGTTGTGGGACAAGAGCATGAACGTTGATGGTATTAAAACAGGCCACACAAGCAATGCCGGTTACAGCCTAGTAAGCTCAGCAACAGAAGGCAAAATGCGCCTAGTTGCGGTTGTGATGGGTACTAAAAATGCCAACGCTCGTAAAACAGAAAGCAAAAAGCTACTTAGCTATGGCTTCCGCTTCTTCGAAACAGTGGCACCACACACCGCAGGTGAAACTTTCGTAGAAGAAAAAATCTGGATGGGTAGCAAAGATACGGTAGCACTGGGGGTTGATGAAGATACCTTCGTAACTCTGCCTCGCGGCCAAGCTAAAGATCTTAAAGCGAGCTTTGTACTTGAGAAAGAGCTAGAAGCGCCAATCAGCAAAGGTGATGTTGTTGGTAAACTTTTCTACCAAGTTGATGGTGAAGACGTTGCGGAATACCCACTACTAGCACTTGAAAACGTAGAGCAAGGCAGCCTATTTAGCCGCCTATGGGATTACCTAGTATTGCTATTCAAAGGTTTATTCTAATTAAGTCCAAGGTTTTGTTCTAAACAAAACCTTGGCTTGTAGGAAAGCTAACCTAATGAGTAAGTTCATTATTTACTCTTTAGTGAAAAAAAAGCCGCCATGTGCGGCTTTTGTAGATCTTGAGTTCGGTGATATTTACACGTAATATTCCGCCTTATTACTCGAGTCTACTGACCGAACACGCTTTTTATCGACTTCCGCCAATTTGCGAGAGTCTAGCCTTTTGGAGCTAATCATGAACATCAATTCTGATGCAAAACTAAAAGACCTCTTAGAGTTCCCTTGTTCATTCACTTACAAAGTAATGGGCCACGCTAAGCCAGAACTGACTGAACTAGTGCTAGAAGTGATCCAGCGTCATGCTCCTGGTGACTACAGCCCAACACTAAAACCAAGTGCAAAGGGTAACTACCACTCTGTTTCTATCAACATCACAGCGACTTCAATTGAGCAGGTGGAAACGCTATACAAAGAACTAGGCGAGATCGAAATCGTTCGTATGGTTCTGTAATCCTCGATTACGCATGAAAAACAGCGGCTTATTGCCGCTGTTTTTGTTTATAGCACCCTATTGCGGTCAAATTCATTCAACTTAATTTTAAATAAATACAAAGAAAGTTGAAAAACCTTGCAGTCCATCTGTAGTTAGAATCATGTTTCGCGTTTATAATACGTTCACTTTATTAATCCTTGAGGGAGTGCCGCTTTGCAAAATAAGCTAATCGTAAAAAAATTAGGCCGTCAGGATTACGAACCTGTATGGAAAGCCATGCATAAGTTCACAGACGAACGCACAGAAGAAGACGTAGACCAAGTATGGTTGGTTGAACACAACCCAGTCTTCACTCAAGGACAAGCAGGCAAAGCTGAGCATGTATTAAATGCTGGCAATATTCCTGTGATACAAAGCGATCGCGGTGGCCAAGTGACTTATCACGGCCCAGGTCAGTTAGTGGCGTACTTTCTGATTAACATCCGCCGCAAGAAGTTCGGAGTGCGCGATTTGGTTACTCATATTGAGAACCTCGTAATCAACACTCTGAAAGCTTACAATATAGATTCAGCTGCCCGACCTGACGCTCCTGGTGTTTATGTCGATGGCAAGAAAATCTGTTCACTCGGATTACGAATTCGACGTGGTTGCTCATTCCATGGGCTAGCATTGAACGTCGATATGGACTTGTCCCCATTCCTACGCATTAACCCATGTGGTTACCAAGGTATGGAAATGGTACAAGTAAGCCAGCTAGGCGGACCAAGTGAATTAGAGAACGTTGAGCAACAGTTAATACAAGAGCTCGTAGAGCTGCTCGGCTATGACCAAGTAGACATTCAAGCCACCAGTAACATTACAGCAGAAGCATAAAATCATGAGCAAACCAATCCAAATGGAAAAAGGCGTTAAATATCGTGACGCTGACAAAATGGCATTAATTCCCGTAAAGAATATGCCTGCTGAACAGAAAGAAGTACTACGTAAGCCAGAATGGATGAAGATTAAACTTCCTTCAGACAGCCATCGTATCCAAGAAATCAAGTCAGCAATGCGCAAAAACAACCTGCACTCAGTTTGTGAAGAAGCGTCTTGTCCTAACCTAGCCGAGTGTTTCAACCACGGTACTGCAACGTTTATGATTCTTGGCGCTATCTGTACACGTCGCTGCCCGTTCTGTGATGTTGCCCATGGTCGTCCAGTTGCTCCTGAAGCAGAAGAGCCGAAGAAACTGGCGAAGACAATTCAAGACATGAAACTGAAGTATGTAGTAATCACTTCAGTTGACCGTGATGACTTGCGCGACGGTGGTGCTAAGCACTTTGCAGACTGTAACCGTGAGATCCGCGAGCTAAACCCAAACATTCGTATCGAAACGCTGGTTCCAGACTTCCGTGGTCGTATGGACGTTGCACTAGAGCTACTGAAAGACAATCCACCAGATGTTTTCAACCACAACCTGGAAACAGCGCCACGCTTATACCGTAAAGCGCGTCCAGGTGCGAACTACAAGTGGTCTCTTGATCTACTGAAGAAGTTCAAAGAGCAGCACCCAGACATCCCAACAAAATCTGGCGTTATGATGGGCCTTGGTGAAACCAAAGAAGAGATCATTCAAGTACTGAAAGACCTTCGTGAGCACGGCGTAACTATGCTGACTCTTGGTCAATACCTAGCACCAAGCCGCCACCACTTACCAGTAGAACGCTACGTGCCGCCTTCAGAGTTCGACGAACTAAAAGAGATTGCTCTTGAGCTAGGCTTCACTCACGCAGCATGTGGTCCGTTTGTACGTTCTTCTTACCATGCAGACTTGCAAGCACAAGGTATGGAAATCAAGTAAGCGAGTACTTATCTCCTAAGTTTCAAAGGCGCATTCCCTCGGGAATGCGCCTTTTTCTTATCAACAAACCCATTCAGATACAACAAAGCCGCTCTATGAGAGCGGCTTTGGTACATTCAGGCCTAAACGATAGACAAGTGAACAATAACGGCGAATTAACCGAAAGAAGCCCAGATGACCGTTGCCACTAAGATTGGGCACACGAACTTCGCATACATCGGCCAAACCTTACCAAACCAGCCAAGTTGAAAGTCCGGGCAGCCTTGCTCAAGCTCTTTCACTTTTGAAGCTCGGCTCCACACCCATCCACCAAACAGACAGAACATCAATGCAGCAATTGGCTGTAGGTACTGTGTCGCTATCATCGCAACCATGCCAAACATCGCAGCAAAGTTGTAAACAATCACCACACTAAATAGCGCGATTGCACCACCAATCACCCAACTTGTTGGCGTACGTCTAGTATTAAAACGCTCGCTCACTAACGCTACCGGGCCTTCTAACATTGAGATAGAAGACGTCAACGCAGCAATGGTTAGCAACAAGAAGAAAACAATTGCGAAGATCTGACCAAGTACACCTAAGCTATCAAACATCAAAGGTAGAACCGTGAACACTAGCGTGTCAGAGCTTAACAGCGAGCCATCTTCTGCATAGATTTGTACGCCTTTTTGCATCGCAACAAACATTGCAGGCATTACCACTAAACCAGCAATAAAAGCCACTGCGGTATCAACCAGCGTCACGTTCATTGCCATTTTTGGCAGGTTTTCTCTCTTACTTAAGTAAGATCCATAAACCAACATTGAACAGCCACCAATCGTTAGCGAGAAGAAGCCTTGTCCCATCGCCGCTAAAATCAGTTTTCTGTCCCACACCTTTTCAAAATCAGGCACTAGGTAATGCTTCAAGCCTTCCATTGCGCCAGCTTGAGTCATGATGTACACGAACAACAAGCCGAACAAAACAAACAGCGCTGGCATTAAGCGCGTCGACCACTTCTCGATACCTTGCTTAACACCGCCCTGTACAATAAGAATGGTTAGTACGTAGAACGCTACAGTACCAAATACATTACGCTCAACACTGAAGCCTTTAAACCAATCAGCAGCCGCCTCTAAACCAATAAGATCAGCGACTGCGCCAATTAGGAAGCAGATCAACCAGCCACCAACAATGCTGTAAAAAGCCAATACGGCACTTGGGACACTTAACCCAATCCAACCAACAAATTCACCGGCCTTCTTTCCTAATGGATTACTCGTCAGTGAACGCATGCTATCAACTGGGTTGGCTTGACCATGACGACCAATCGCCATTTCAACCACCAGCATAGGGAACGCAACCACGAAAATCATGATCAGGTAAACCAGTAGGAAGGCGCCACCACCATTGCTCGCTACCTGAGTCGGAAAACCCCAAATATTACCTAAGCCAACAGCAGCACCAGCCGCAGCTAAAATAAAGCCTAAACGAGAACTAAACAGCTCTCTTGAAGAAGAAGATTGTTGGTCCATATTGCTCGCACAAAGAATCAATGAACTAGTTGGGTAGTACAGTAATAAAAAGTAATGGTAGACACAACCAATAAATGAACAATTCTCTAATTTTTACAATCAATGCGCTATTTAGAACCACTAAATTAACAAAAACCCAGTTCAATAGCTTCCCATTACCATAAATACAAGGATTATCAGAACACCCCAAAACCAAATCAGGTATTGAGCGTGGGGTAAACAATACAAACAAAAAGAGCACCAACTGGTGCTCTTGCTATCCATCACAAGACTAGAATTAAATCGTGAATACTTGATAATCTTTTAAGTTTGGAATAATTTCATGCAGTTCTTGCTCTTGTTCCGCCATCTCATCAAGAGAATCACAGAACTCTGCGCTTTCTTCTTCCATCTGCTTAGCGTGCTGCTTCATTCGCTCTTCAACTTTCAGTTTGAGTTCAGCCATGCTGTCTGTCAATTCCGTCAGGTTGAGTCCGCCTTCTTGCTTCATCTTTTCTGACATGGCATTAAAAGCACTAGAGATAAACTCTTGATTAAAGATCTCTTTAGCCTTTTCGAAATCTTCAGACCAACCATTGGCCATCGACTCAAAGCTGTCTGCAGGCAAAACCAATTCACCGTCTTTGTAATAGCGGGCCTCTAGGTCTGCGAAAAACATTTTCATCGACTCTTTTACGTTATCAAACGATTCTGGAGAGTCCAAGCTGACAGCAATATCGTCAATCACATCATTGGCTAATGCGAGACTTTCGCTCGCCATCTGCTTAGCTCGCGGTATGTACTCACTCATACTCTCGCGATATTTTTCAATCGCTGCTTGTTGGTCAGCATCAAGCTCAACTTTCTCGCCATGGATATAGAGATCGTTCTTATCATCGAATAAGGCTGTATCACCATTTACCTGATGAATTTCGACTTTTTGGTCATCGATTCGCAACTCATTCTTCAAATCAACTCGACATTGAGCTGCAAATGTTGGCAGGCTCACAACAGAGATCGCCGCTGTTAACGATGCAATTAATACACTGTTTTTCATAAATACATTGCTTTTCATAACATCCTCTCATCAATCTGCCAGATTACTATACCCCCGAGTTTATACTTCTTTGTCAGGGCAAGGTTTATATCAATTTACCCGGGGCTCAATCAATAGAAACCACTTCGTAACAAAACGGTTTATCAGCAACGCTAAACTCAATCTCGTCGCCGACTTCTTTGCCCATAAGCGCCCGACCAAACGGCGCATTCAACGTCACAATAGATACCTCATTACCGTTCCAGGTAACAGAAAGCCCACCGACTCTTGGCCCCATGAAAAAATGCTTATTTTGATCGTGCTCGTCAATCACCACAACGTAGCTACTAACTGTTACCCTCTCACTGTCACGTAAAACTAGGTTTCGGTAACACTGAATATCCTCTTCGCACTCTTGCACCCTAACCGCTTGTCCGTGAGCAAGGTACGAGGCTTCTAACGCCAACGTATCGTACTTGTGTTCAGGTACCGTCTCTTCATCAGTCGCAGCATCAATAGCGCGCTGTGTCGCGGACTGCGCGATACGTAGTCGGGATTCAAGTTGATCTAAGATTATTTGGCGGAGCTCAGACTTATTCATACTATTGGGGTGCTTTTCTATAGGAGCTACAGAATAGAATTAGGTACAATTAGGTGCAAGAGATTTGATACTTCAAGTGACGCTATCATCAATCAGTGCTCGCTTTAGCATCAAGACAATACTTATAAATTCAGGTAGAACACAAATGATTGAGCAGAAGCTAAAACAAGTATTCGGATTCGATTCACTGAGAAACGGACAGAAGCAAGTCATTGATAATGTTCTATCTGGTCACTCGACAGCGGCAATATTCCCGACAGGTTCGGGGAAATCACTCTGTTATCAGCTACCCGCTTTAGAGTTGCCCCACCTTACCTTGGTGATATCACCACTGCTCGCCTTGATGAAAGACCAACTCTCTTTCCTACACAGCAAAGGCATCAGCGCGGCTGCAATCGAATCAAGCCAAGACAGGCAAACCACCCAGCAAGTGATGCAATCCGTACGCAATGGTGACACAAAGATACTGATGATCTCAGTAGAGCGATTAAAGAACGAACGTTTTCGCCAGTTTATTTCCCAAGTGCCTATCTCGTTGCTTGTGGTCGATGAAGCGCACTGTATCTCGGAATGGGGTCACAACTTCAGACCAGACTACCTTAAGCTGCCTCAATATCAAAAGCAGCTTAATATTCCACAGGTGCTGCTGCTCACAGCGACCGCCACAACATCTGTTATTCAAGATATGAAGTCTAAGTTCGATATCGATGAAGATCGTGTTGTGGTGACAGGCTTCTATCGTCAAAACCTCGACCTATCTATTCAGCCATGCGAACAAGCTAATAAGTTAGAAAGCTTATGTAATGTGGTCAACCAAGCGGCGCAAGCACCCACAATTGTCTATGTCACTCTGCAACAAACGGCAGAGATGGTTGCTCAACAGCTCCGCAATGCTGGGGTTAACGTTGTGGCTTATCACGCCGGTCTTAAACCAGAAAATAGAGATGCCATTCAACAACAATTCATGAATGATGACGTGCACTGTATTGTGGCGACGATTGCATTTGGTATGGGTGTAGACAAATCAAATATCCGCCGAGTGATTCATTTTGACTTACCAAAATCGATAGAGAACTACTCACAAGAGATAGGAAGAGCTGGCCGTGATGGACAAGCTTCTGAGTGTATTTTACTAGCTAACAAACACGGCTTGAGCACGCTTGAGAACTTCGTGTTTGGCGATACACCGGACAACATATCCATCCAAACAGTATTGAAAGAGATCTACGAAAACCAAAACATTGGGCCATCTGGCGCTAATCAATGGGAAATCATGCTTAACCAACTTTCGCGTGAATCTAACATTCGCCAGCTGCCGCTTAAAACACTGCTGGTTTACCTCGAAATTGAAGGCGTGATTGAGCCGAAGTACAGCTACTTTGCGGACTACAAATTTAAGTTCATTCGCCCTAAACAGCAGATCTGCGAGCAATTCCAAGGCGAACGTCGTAACTTTGTTGAAGCGGTCTTCCAGTGTTCTCCGCAAGCGAAAGTTTGGTGCCAGGTTGACTTCGAAGCACTTTGGACTCACTTCCAAGCTGATCGTCAACGCGTAATTGCTGCTATCGATTACTTTAATGAGCAGGGCTGGATTGCACTCGAAAGTAAACAGATCACCGATGTTTACGCGATCCACAATACTTCTGAAGAGATGTTGCAGTTGTCTGAGCGACTCACTGACTTGTTTAAAGGAAAAGAGAACAGCGAGATAAATCGTCTTAATCAAATGCTGAGCTTCTTTGAGGCTGATTCCTGCCTAAGCTCGCGCCTAGCAAGCTACTTTGCAGACAACGAAGCGCCAAAAGCCTGCGGTCACTGCTCCGTATGTCGCGGTCAAGTAGCAACCTTGCCAAGCGTTGATGTTGAATCAATCGATGATGAGACAGTCATGACATGGATTCATGAGTTTATTTCAGCAAGCCAACAACTGATAACCGATGAAGCCATCACTCGTTTTCTTTGTGGAATCGCCACACCACTTTCGACCAAACTCAAAGCAAGCAAAATGGCTGGCTACGGAAAGTTAGAGCAACAACCTTTCGCCAACACCTTAGAGCGCGTAAAACAGCTTCCAAGATAACTCTAAACGATAAAAACCGACGAAGCCAAAAAGCTGAGTCGGTTTTTATGAAAAGCACTCGCCAACCTCTGTATTTAGAAAAAGCTCAGCTGACGCATTTGGTCTTTGGGCTGCAACATCACACTCAAACCTAGTAAGCGTATCTCTCGCCCTTGCTGCCTTTTTAGTATTTCACTTAACAGCTCTTTAAAGTGCTCTCGGTCAAGAGAAGCATGAATGTGCTCAATAGTAGTTTGCTGGAAATCAGCGAATTTAAGCTTAATACCTTGCTTGATGATCGCTTTGCTTGGGCTCGCTTTTTCCAATCGAGTTTCAAGTTCAGGAAACAGCTTGTCTTCTATCACCTGCCAACACTCAGCGTAAGTCGATATGTTTTGGGTAAAGGTTCGCTCAACCCCAACAGATTTTCGCTCGCGTTCGACAATGACTCCTCGCTCATCGATACCATGGCTGCGCTTCCACAGTGAGGCGCCCTGACGACCAAATTTAAGTAGTAGGTCGCGATAGTCACACTCTTTTATATCCTTGCAGATAAAAAAACCTGCTTGGTGAAGCTTTTCAATACTCACCTTGCCGACGCCAGGGATCTTCTCAAGTGGTAGTTCATCGATTACCGCTTGTACGTCTTGTGGAGGGATAACGAATTGCCCGTTAGGTTTATTCATATCCGAAGCTACTTTCGCCAAAAACTTTATAGGAGCAATACCGGCAGACGCTGTTAGGTTGAGTTCATTCCAAATATCACGACGAATCGATTCAGCGATAAGTGTTGCAGAGCCATGGCACTGCTTTGAGTCGGTCACATCAAGAAATGCTTCATCCAAGGACAACGGCTCGATCACAGATGTATACCGAGAGAAAATCTCACGGATCTTTTTAGAGATCTCGACATAAACCGACATTCTTCCCGGCACAACTAACAAGTTAGGGCAGAGTTGTAGCGCTTTAGCTGTCGGCATGGCCGAACGAACACCAAACTGACGCGCTTCATAATTGCATGTGCTGAGCACACCACGCTGCTTTTCATGACCACCTACGGCTAACGGTCGATTACGGTAAGCCGGAGTATCTCGCATTTCTACAGCCGCGTAAAAACAGTCCATATCGACATGGATTATTTTTCTCACTTTCTCTTGGTCCCCGCACTACACATTAACCAGTAACTCAATCTCGAAACTGTATATAAAAACAGTATACTTAATAATTACTCGATTTTAAATAGCCTCCAACCCAACTAACTATGATAATTTTCAATAATTAACCGTATTCTGATATTATTATTAATGATAAATATAGTGTACAAGTAGGAATCAATTTTGAAAGAAAAGATACTGGTAGTAGAGGATAGTCGAACATTCAGAAACTACTTGTACCAACAGTTGAATAATGCAGGCTACGAAGTTGAAACTGCTCAATCTGTCGCAGAAGCTCAAATTATTTTAGAACGAGAAACAAACTTTTTATGCACTGTCTTGGATTACTGTTTACCTGATGGTCAAGACGGCGAAATTATCGATGTTGTACTCAGCTATCAACAGAAGATTATTGTACTCACACGCATATTCAATAATACACTTAGGGAAGCTGTTCTAGCAAAGGGGGTTATAGACTACATCCTAAAAGACAACTTTTCCCCTGTTAGTTATTTACTTCCATTAATTAAACGGATTTCAAATAATCGAAACCACAAAGCTCTGGTTGTGGATGATTCTACAGTTGTACGGCGATATATCGTTCAACTCCTTGAACACCAATATATTCAAACAATAGAAGCGGAAGATGGTGCCCACGCATTAAGGGTTCTCAATAAAAATAACGATATTACTATTATTGTTACTGATCATGATATGCCAAACAAAGATGGTATTTCAATGACCCACGAAATCCGTAAGAACCATGATCGTAACCAACTCGCAATTCTCGGGCTTTCTGGAAGTGACGATCGCACTTTGACAGCTCGATTTCTCAAGGCTGGTGCCAATGATTTTCTTTACAAACCTTTCAATCAAGAGGAGTTTTTCTGCCGTATCCACCAAATCCTTGATATGAAAGAGGCCACTAATGAACTAATTCGCCATGCTAACGAGGATGCTCTCACAGGTCTATGGAACCGCCGCTACATGTTCAGCCAACTCCCGACAATACCCTCAAAAAGAAATATTGCAATGATGGACATTGATCTCTTTAAAAACGTAAATGACACTTATGGGCATGATGCAGGTGACGCTGTATTGATTGAGGTTGGAAGAATAATTAAGAAATTTTTTACAAACGATCTCACCGTTCGTTTTGGTGGCGAGGAGTTTTGTATTTTAACAAGTGGACCATTCGTACAATTTGTAGAAGCATTAGAATCAATGAGAAGTGCTATTGAAGACTATGAGATTTGTCATAATTCAAACAACATCAAAGTGAGCGTAAGTATTGGAGCGACTGATCTTCAGGCCCCTTTAGATAAGCAGATCAAAGCAGCAGATAAATTACTTTATACCGCAAAACAACAAGGTAAAAACCAAGTCATCTTCGCCCGTAACAACTTTCAACTAGATAACGAAAAATAGACTAACTTCCAACAGATAAACTTAAAAAGGATTTATTTAATATTGAATTTTTAACAAACGATCTCCCCAAATAAATTTACTATTCAATAGATTAATCTTTATTTGGGGAATATAAATATCTAATCGTCCATAGAAACTAAGCAATACGATCTTTATTCCAAGCTGCTTCTTTTTGCTGACGCTCAGCCAGTTTTTCTTCGCGGTAAGCTTCACGAGCTTCACGCTTCTTACGTGCATCACAAGGCTCTGGGCAGTTACATACTTTATCAATACCAACAGCACCTAAGCCGCCACAGCTACCTTTAACTACTTTCTTTTGAATAATGTAGCCAATCGACATCGCTGTAATCACAGCTAGAAAAACACCAAATGTAATCAGAAATGTATTCATAATTATCTCGCTTACCTTATTTACCTAAGTATGGCTTAAATGCTTCAGAAGCAACTTCTTTAAAGCCATCTGCTGTTTTTACCACCATGAACACTGGGATGTTATGTTGGTTTGCGACTTCCATTCCTTTCTCTTCACCTAAGACCATAAGGCCTGTAGATAAACCGTCTGCAGTCATTGAAGACGAGTTTAAAACTGTTACAGAAACCACTTTGTGGTGAAGAGGCTTTCCTGTTTCAGGGTTGATGATGTGTGAGTAACGAACACCATCACGTTCAAAATAGTTACGGTAATCACCAGAGGTTGCGATAGCCATGTCACCCGGTTCGATGATCTCTTGGATATTACGCTCATCAACACTTGGTTTTTCGATTGCGATGCGCCAGCCTACATTCTCACGGTTCAAACCTTTCAGGCGAATTTCGCCGCCGACTTCAACCATGTAATTGTGGATACCAATAGAATCTAGGTAATCTGCGACTACATCAACGCCCCAGCCTTTCGCAATGGTTGATAGATCGACATACAGGTTAGGTAGGTCTTTCTTCAACATATTCCCCTCAACGCTAAGGTGATGAATACCAATCTTAGCCTTGCGAGCCGCTAGCTCTTCATCAGATGGTACAACTTCAGGGCGGGCTTCAGGACCAAAGCCCCATAAATTAACCAAAGGACCAACCGTTACATCCAGTGCTCCTTCAGTAAGAGCGTTCAAACGAATCGCTTCTTTCACAACCGTTGCTGTTTGTTCAGACACTTCGAATCCGTCAGCACCTCTGTATTGGTTGAAGCGGCTCAACTCAGAATCTTCACGGTATGTCGACATCTGATCGTTCACTTCTTCAAGTAAGCGGTCGATCTCATTATGAACTTCATTAGATTCAGGAAATTCATCACCATTGATGTATTTAATATTGTAACTCGTGCCCATCGTTGGACCACTCAAATGCACTTGCTCTCTTGACTGCTCACAGCCCGCAAGAAAAATCAAAGAAGTTAATGCAACAAGCCAAATTCTCACTTGCTTACTCCTGTCTAATGTTGAGGATTTATATAAGGAAAAATAAGAGTAAAAAATAGGTATTTTGAATGCCTTACTCTTTCTTATATAAGCCAATATGTTGTCAAAAGCTGTCTTATAAAAACAAATGGCTGACTCGTAGGAGTCAGCCATAATATCAATCACTTAAGTGGATTAACCACCGAAGTCATCTAGTAGGATGTTTTCATCTTCTACACCAAGATCTTTCAGCATGCCGATAACAGCAGCGTTCATCATCGGTGGACCACACATGTAGTACTCACAATCTTCAGGAGCTTCGTGATCCTTCAGGTAGTTTTCGTAAAGTACGTTGTGGATGAAACCAGTGTAACCATCCCAATTATCTTCTGGCATTGGATCAGACAGAGCACAGTGCCAAACGAAGTTATCGTTTTCAGCTTGTAGACCGTCGAAGTCTTCTACGTAGAACATCTCACGCTTAGAACGTGCGCCGTACCAGAAAGACATCTTACGAGTTGAGTTAAGACGCTTAAGCTGATCGAAGATGTGTGAGCGCATTGGAGCCATACCCGCACCACCACCAACGAATACCATTTCGTTGTCTGTATCTTTCGCGAAAAACTCACCAAATGGACCAGAGATAGTACACTTGTCGCCTTCTTTAAGAGACCAGATGAACGATGACATTTGACCAGGTGCAACATCTGGATTATTAGGCGGCGGCGTAGCGATACGCACGTTCAGCATAATAATACCATGTTCTTCTGGGTAGTTAGCCATTGAGTAAGCACGGATGATATCTTCATCAACCTTAGACTCGTAACGGAACAGGTTAAACTTGTCCCAGTCTTCGCGGTACTCTTCTGGTACATCGAAATCAGAGTATTTGATGTGGTGAGCTGGTGCTTCAATCTGGATGTAACCACCAGCACGGAAAGGTACTGATTCGCCATCAGGGATTTGCAGCTTAAGCTCTTTGATGAAGGTAGCTTTGTTATCATTAGAGATAACTTCACATTCCCATTTCTTCACACCGAAGATCTCTTCAGGAAGTTCGATATCCATGTCAGTTTTCATTGCAACTTGACATGCAAGACGCTCACCTTCGCGCGCTTCACCTTTAGTAATGTGGTCAAGCTCAGTTGGAAGGATGTCGCCACCACCTGACTTAATTTTTACGCGACACTGACCACAAGAGCCACCGCCACCACAAGCAGAAGATACGAATACGCCAGCGCCAGCTAGAGCACCAAGCAATTTACCGCCCGGCTGCGTCGTGATTGCTAGAGATGGATCATCGTTTACAGCGATTGTGATGTCACCTGTAGGTACAAGCTTAGATTTAGCGAAAAGAATCACTAATACTAGAGCCAGTACAATAATGGTAAACATCGCTACGCCAAGAATAATACTAAACATTTGTTATTCCTTATTACTGGGTGCTTACCCTACAGTTGAACACCAGAGAAAGACATAAAGCCTAACGCCATCAGACCAACAGTAATGAACGTGATACCAAGGCCACGCAGACCTGGAGGTACGTCAGAGTACTTCATCTTCTCACGGATACCCGCAAGAGCAACGATAGCTAACATCCAACCCACACCAGAACCGAAGCCGTAAACAACAGATTCAGCAAAGTTGTAGTCACGAGTTACCATGAAAGATACACCACCAAAGATTGCACAGTTAACTGTGATCAATGGAAGGAAGATACCTAGTGCGTTGTACAAAGGTGGGAAGAAACGATCAAGAACCATCTCTAGGATTTGTACAAGTGCCGCGATAACACCGATAAATGCGATGAAGTTAAGGAAACTTAAATCGACACCTTCAACAAGCGCGTTTTCTTTCAGGATGTTTGTGTAAACAAGGTTGTTTACAGGAACAGCGATTGTAAGTACTACAACTACCGCAACACCAAGACCAAAAGACGTTTTCACTTTCTTAGATACAGCTAGGAATGTACACATACCCAAGAAGAAAGAAAGTGCCATGTTTTCGATGAAAATCGATTTAACTAGTAGGCTAATATAATGTTCCATGACTACCTTACCCTTTCGCTTCTACTTGCTCAGGCTTGAACGTACGAATCGCCCAAATCAAGAAACCAATTAGGAAGAATGCAGAAGGTGCTAGAAGCATCAAGCCGTTTGGCTGATACCAACCACCGTTGCTCACTAGAGGTAGTACTTCCATACCAAATAGTTTGCCAGAGCCTAGAAGCTCACGGAAGAAACCAACAGTGATAAGAACGAAACCGTAACCAAGACCGTTACCAATACCGTCGATAAAAGACGGGATTGGCGCAGACTTCATGGCGAATGCTTCAGCACGACCCATAACAATACAGTTAGTGATGATTAGGCCTACGAATACAGATAACTGCTTAGAGATATCATACAAGTATGCTTTTAGCACTTGGTCTACCACGATTACCAATGATGCGATAATTGCCATCTGAACGATGATACGCACACTGTTAGGAATGTGGTTACGGATTAGAGAAACGAAGAAGTTAGACAGAGCAGTAACAAACATTACCGCGATAGTCATAACAAATGCTGTTTCTAGCTTAGTGGTTACCGCAAGAGCAGAACACACACCAAGAACCTGTAGCGCGATTGGGTTGTTATCCAATACTGGCGCTAAAATGCTCTTTTTAATTTCTTTTGCACTAGACATTAGTTCAGACCTCCGTCACGAACTTTTGCTAGGAACGGACCAAAGCCCATATCACCTAACCAGAAGTCAAATGTATGTTGAACGCCAACACTGGTCAGTGTTGCACCAGAAAGGCCATCAACACCGTGCTCAGTACCTTCAGGAGCACCACCTTTAACTACCTTGATAGCTGGCTTGTGGTTTTCGTCGAATAATTTCTTACCAACGAATTGAGCACGCCAAGTTGGGTTCTCAACTTCACCACCAAGTCCAGGAGTTTCACCTTGCTCGTAGTAAGTGATACCAGAAACTGTGTTGCCATCAGTTTCTACCGCAACGAATGCGTACATCATTGACCATAGGCCGTTACCATGAACAGGGATGATAACTTTAGTAGTTTCAGCACCGTCTTTCACTAGGTAAACAGTACCTGTGTTAGCACGACGAAGGATCTTAGCAATGTCATCTTCAGCTGAGAGCTTGATTGACTGAGCCGGATCTTTAGCCGCTTTACGTTGGTCGTATGCAGAAGCATCACCGTCAACGAAATCACCAGTAGCGAAATCAACTAGACGAGGTTCGATGTTCTCTGCGTAAAGTGCTGGGATATCACCTTCAAGGTCAACACCCGCAACTTCTAGGATCTTTGTTTGTTGATCCAGAACCGCGTTATTTTGTTGCTTTGGTTTAAGAACAACTGCAGCTGTTGAAACGATGATTGAGCACACTAGGCTCAATGCGATAACAACAAACAGCGTCTTTTTAATGCTATCGTTATTACTTGCCATAGCGAGCTAGTCTCCGCTTAATGTTCTTCTCGATTACAACGTGGTCAAACAGGGGAGCAAATAGGTTTGCGAATAGAATCGCAAGCATCATGCCTTCTGGGTATGCCGGGTTAACAACACGGATCATTACACACATTGCACCGATTAGGATGCCGTACCACCATTTAGCTTTGTTAGTAAATGATGCTGATACCGGGTCTGTTGCCATGAAGAACATACCAAATGCGAAGCCACCTAGAACTAGGTGCCAGTGCCAAGGCATGCTGAACATTGCATTAGTGTCAGAACCGATCACGTTGAATAGCGTAGACACAGCGATCATACCGATCATTACACCTGCAATGATGCGCCATGAAGCGATACGCATGTAAACGATCATCGCTGCACCAATCATAAGTGCTAGAGTCGATACTTCACCGATAGAACCTGGGATGTTACCAATGAACGCATCCATCCAAGTGATCGCTTCACCAGATACTGTGTTAACTAGCGCGCTACCGCCGCCTTGAGCCCATTGGCTAAGCGCAGTTGCACCAGAGAAACCATCCGCAGCAGTCCAAACTACGTCACCTGAAATCTGTGCAGGGTATGCAAAGAATAGGAACGCACGACCAGCAAGCGCAGGGTTTAGGAAGTTACGACCTGTACCACCAAAGATCTCTTTAGCAACAACAACACCGAAGGTAATACCCAGAGCTGCTTGCCATAGAGGAAGTGTTGGCGGAACAATGAGCGCGAAAAGAATAGAAGTTACAAAGAAACCTTCGTTAACTTCGTGCTTACGCACCATACAGAACAGAACTTCCCAGAAACCACCAACGATAAATACCGTTGCGTAGATAGGTAGGAAGTAAGTCGCACCAAGTAGCATTTTACTGCCAACACCTGCATCGGCTCCTAATGAGGCGCCAAGCATTTGAGTCAGCCAGTAGTGCCAGTTACCATCGATTACAGATGCTAGTTCAGCGCCTGCGTACATGTGGTTAAGTGCAGCGATAGCTTGGCCACCCGCGTTGTACATACCCCAGAACATTGCTGGGAATACCGCTAACCAAACCATGATCATGATACGTTTTAAGTCAACGCTATCACGAACGTGCGAGCTTTTCTTTGTGATAAAACCTGGCGTGTAGAACACAGTAGCCGCTGCTTCGTAAAGCGCGAACCACTTCTCGTGTTTACCACCTGGCTCAAAATGATGCTCGATGTCTTCAAGAAACTTTTTAAGGCCCATGAAAATTACCCTTCCTTCTCAATCGTATCTAGGCATTCACGAAGTAGTTGACCGTACTCGTACTTACCTGGACATACAAAGGTACACAATGCCAAATCTTCTTCATCTAGCTCTAGCGCACCTAGTGCTTGTGCACTATCAACGTCGCCTGCACATAGATCACGAAGCAGCAATGTAGGTTCCATATCTAGAGGCATTACGCGCTCGTAGTTACCGATTGGAACCATTGAGCGATCACTACCGTTTGTAGTCGTTGTCATGTTGAACAACTGACCTTTAAACAGGTGACCAAGGAATGAACGAGTAACAGAGAACTTGTTCTTACCAGGCATAGCCCAGCCGAATAGCTCTTTATCACGACCTTCACGTAGAACAGAAACTTGCTGATGGTAACGACCAAGGTAAGCATGTGGACCGGTTGCTTGTGTACCAGTTAGTACAGAACCAGAAATCACACGAACTTCGCCTGGCATTAGCTCGCTGTCTGTCAACTCTTCAAGGCTAGCACCAATTTGAGTACGAACTAGACGTGGGTTGTTTACTACTGGACCAGCCAGAGAAACAACACGATCAGTGTAAAGCTCACCAGTAAGGAAAAGCTTACCGAATGCGATAACATCTTGGTAGTTAATGCTCCACGCTACGTTTTCTGCATTTACCGGGGATAGGTAATGCATATGCGTACCTGCAAGACCTGCAGGGTGAGGGCCATCAAAAACATGTTCTTCAACGTTAGACTGAGCTGAACGAGGTAGGCTAGTACCTTTTTTACAAACGTACACTTTACCGTTAGTCAGAGTTGAAAGAATATCTAAACCAGCAACGAAAGCATCAGACTGCTCGTTGATGATTAATTCTGGCTCAGCTGCTAGCGGATTAGTATCCATCGCAGTTACAAAAATAGCCTGAGTTTCAGAATCAATTGCTGGAACCTTGCTGAACGGACGAGTTCGCAGAGCGGTCCATGAACCAGACTCAACTAACTGAGCTTTAACCGTTTCACGGTCTAGGCCTGTTAGTTGGTTAGCTTCATAGCTATTGAACGTGATTTGCTCATTGCCTGCTACTTCAATCACTACAGATTGAAGAACACGCTTAGCACCACGGTTCACTTCAATAACTTTACCGCTTGCTGGAGAAGTAAATACAACGCCTGGGTTCTTTTTATCTGCAAAAAGAACTTGGCCTTTTTTCACTTCATCACCAACGCGAGCATGCATCGTAGGACGCATACCAACGTACTCTTCGCCAAGCAAGGCGACTTTAGTGATGGACTTACCATCATTAATCACCTGGGATGGAGTTCCTGCGATAGGAAGATCCAAACCCTTCTTTATTGTAATCATACGCACTTGCACTACTTTATCGGGAAAAAGATTCTTTTAATTGCGTAAATTCAGGACGTTTTAAAATCGCCCTTAGACACGACATTACAGTGTCCGGTTTCGGTAAATTTGAGATACCAAAATCGCAACATTATCTTAATAAAATTCTCACATAAATCATGCGAGATTTATCAGGTGGCGTATTCTAGCATTTTTTGGCCTCTTGATGCCATGACCAATAACTTGAATAGCACGTTTATTTAGTGAGAATTTAAGCATATGGACTCTTGAATATGTATAAATTTGACGAGCCGCACAGATAAATTGGCTTTTAAAGGTGTTTTAAACAAGAGATTAACACTCTGTCACAAAATGGTATTTTATGAGTTATGTTGAAACGCTGTTAATAAAAGCACTACTCATTGTAGGCACTTCCAGACGTTCAATTTACCATCATATTGAGTGATATAACGGCAAAAAAAAGATAATTTAGGCGATAAAAAAGGCGGCATAGCCACCTATTTTTATATGTATTAAATCTATCACTTGCCCCCACCCATGCACATTGGGCTGTCTGGCACGTTATCTAGCTGCTTCAACCATTCATCTTTTGTATAAGTGTGAATAGATAGAGCGTGAATATTGTTCGCTAGCTCTTCTGAAAGTGCTTTATTTACCGCTCGGTGACGAGCAATAAGACGTAAACCTTCAAACGCATCGCTCACAACAATCACCTTAAAATGACTCTCAGAGCCAGCCGGAACATTGTGCATATAACTCTCATTAATCACATTCAAGTGACTTGGTGAAAACTCATTGTGCAATTTTGTTTCGATAACTTCTTGGATCATTGTGATTCCTTAATAACGGGTTGGCATTATCTGTGGAGTGAGTATAAACCCTAACAAGGCTACTGTCTGAGTATTTAATAACGAACAGCATAGGTTTAATCGAGTTTTCCCTATCTTGTTCAGCTCGCATTTGAGACAATATCTTTGTTATTTCTCACATAAGTATCCCAAGTAATGAAAACTGAACTTACCCTTCACGATAGAACTTTGACCTTACATCGTTTCCCTAAACGTTCAAATGAAACGCTTCAAGCTTGGGATGCGGGCGACGAATACATTATTAACCATGTAGAAGAGATGAACCTTGAACCTGGCAAACGTATTCTGATCTTAAACGACAGCTTTGGTGCCCTATCCGCTTGGTTTTCAAAAGATCACGATGTGACCATGATGAGCGACTCATTTATCTCTCATCGTGGCAGCCTGAAAAACCTACAACGTAATCAGTGCAATCGCGTCAACTTTTTAAACTCTATGGATGATATCCCTCATGGTATCGATCTTGTACTGATGCAGCTACCAAAAACCAACCGCCATTTGGTATGGCAGCTAAGCCAATTACGCCAAGCTTTGCCAGAAGGTTGCCAAGTGATTGGCGTCAACAAGGTAAAAGAGATTCACACATCAACGCTGAATTTGTTTGAAAAGTACTTAGGTGAAACCAAAACATCACTGGCGAAGAAAAAGCATCGGTTGGTGTTCTCTTCTCCAAACTGTCAGCCTATTCACAAGGTTGAAGCATTCGTTGAGTGGGACGTTGATGGTGAAGATATCCGCCTGAAAAATTTACCAAATGTTTACTCAGGGGAAGCACTCGATCAGGGCGCTCGCTATATGCTAGAACATATCCCTCAAGATCCAGAGTTACGTCATATCATCGATCTTGGTTGTGGTAACGGTGTACTGAGTGTCAAAGCTGGTCAACTGAATCCACAAGCTCGTATTACGTGTGTCGATGAAAGTTTTATGGCCATAGAATCAGCGCGTCAAAACGTAAAAGATAACCTTGGGGAAGAGGGTAACTTCCAGTTCATTGCTAACAACTGTTTGGACGGTTTTAAGAAAAACAGCACATACCTAGTTTTGTGTAACCCTCCATTCCATCAACAACAAGCGATTACCGATCACATTGCATGGCAAATGTTCTGTGATGCAAAGCATGTTCTTAGCAATGGAGGCAAATTAATTGTTATTGGCAACCGACACCTCGGATACGATGTCAAATTAGCAAGATTATTTGGTGAAGCGAACGTTGAAACGCTTGAACTAAACCAAAAATTTGAGATATTACAAGCAACAAGAGAACCTGCTAATTTTAACAAATAGGCAGTAGACTGCTTTATAAGAATTTAAAATACCGAGCTTCTGGTGTGAATTTAGAAAGGATAACGGAATGAAAAAACTGATTTTGGCTGCTTCTATAATGGCTTTGACAGCATGCTCAGCCCCTCAGAAAGAACAGATCAATGTAATGCCAGAAGCTTCACTAAGCTCAAGCAACCTAGTACAAGACAAAAACTACACACTAACCAGTAAAGATGTTCGTGCTGCTCAGTATGTTGCACTTGTTGATAGCGGCCGAGCTAACATTCAGCCAATTCACGCTAAGCAAAACATGCGCATTTCTCTAGAAAACGCTATTGCACAACAATTTGAGTCTCAAGGCTTTCGTGCCAGCGTAAACAGCGAAAACTCTGTTGTTTTAGAGATTCAAGAAGCACTAGTTACCGTAGAACACACCATTATGGAAAACCAAATGGACGGAAAAGTAACACTTGAAGTTACGGCTGAAACACCAGAAGGCAAGCTGGTTAAGACATTTAATGGTACAGCGACTCGCACTGGTGCATTAAGCGCATCAAACGACGATATCGCAATGGTACTTAACGATGTTATCGACTTAGTGCTTAAAGAGATCGCCAATGACCAAGAACTGCAAACTTACATGAAGGAGCGTTTCTAATGGGTCGTATTCTATCTTCTATCGCATTAATGTTAGTGAGCGTGAGCGTATGGGCTGGTCCTAAAGTCAACGTGGAAACGACGCTAGGTAACTTCACAATCGAGCTAAACCAAGAGCAAGCACCAATTAGTTCTGAGAACTTTCTAAAATACGTAGCAGATGGCAGTTACGAAGGCACTATCTTCCACCGTATTATTCCTGGTTTTATGGCGCAAGGTGGCGGCTTTAATCAAGACATGCAGCAACAAGCAACGTATGCTCCGATCAAAAATGAAGGCAGCAATGGTCTGAAAAATGACACAGCAACCATCGCAATGGCTCGTACTAATGCACCTGACTCTGCGACTCGTCAGTTCTACATTAACTATGCAAACAACGATTTCCTAAACGCGAAAGGCAGCAACCCGGGTTACGCAGTATTTGGTAAAGTAACCGAAGGCTTTGACGTAATTCAAAAGATGGCGACCATTCCAACTAAGCGAATGGGTCGTATGGCAGATATCCCTGTTGATCCAATTGTCATCACGAAAGTAACCCTTCTTAAGTAATCTAAACAACGCCCTTACTTCTTAAGGGCGTTTTTCTATACAAGGACGACTTATGTCATCAGGCACTCCCTCTCTTTCCTGGATGCAAACTTTCCGCAGCTATCTCGATAAGCGCTTACTGTGGGTGTTCATGCTCGGCTGCTCAAGCGGCTTCCCGTGGGTTCTTATTGGCTCCAACATGTCTGGCTGGCTTAAAGACGCAGGTTTAACCCGTGCAGCCATTGGTTACTTTGGTAGTGTATTTGCCGTATACGCCATTAACTTTTTGTGGGCACCTCTGGTAGACCGAGTCAAATTACCGGTGCTACACGCGATTCTAGGGCAACGACGTAGCTGGATATTTTTCTGCCAATCCATTGTTTTAGTTGGCACTTTATTCATCGCCGGCGTCAATCCCGCTGAGAATTTGGCGTTTACCTCAATGTTGGCGCTCGCTATCGCTATTGCCTCTGCCACGCAAGACATCGCGATTGATGCATTTCGTATCGATACCTTCCCAAAATCTGAAGCATCAAAACTGCCACAAGCTTCTGCAATGGCTGTTGTGGGTTGGTGGACGGGCTATTCTCTACCAGGCTACCTTGCCTTTATTAACGCAGACTCTATTGGTTGGAATGGTGTTTACTACGGTATGGCAGGTGTTGTGGTCGTACTTATGTTATTCACCCTCTTTGTCGGTGAGCCAAACACTCAGCGTGAGGCCCTACAAGAACAAGCTCAGCAACGACACAATAAAGTAGTCGGCTCAAAGCTTGTCGCTTGGTTCAGTGTAACGGTCATTGAGCCCTTTTATGATTTCTTCAAAAGAAATGGTGTTCAGGTTGCGATTACCCTGCTGCTGTTTGTTTTCCTATTTAAGATCGGTGAAGCCTTCTTGGGTAGAATGTCGATCACCTTCTATAAAGAGATAGGTTTCAGTAACGAACAAATTGGCCACTACTCCAAATTAATTGGTTGGGGTGCAACGATATTCTTCACTTTGGTAGGCAGTATCTTCAATGTGAAGTTCGGTATTGTACGCGGACTGATGATAGGCGGCGTGGCAATGGCAGCAAGTAACCTAATGTTTGCTTGGATCGCTCAGACAGGCCCGAGTGAGACGCTGTTCTTAGCTACTATTATTGTTGACAACTTCACAACGGCCTTTTCTACCGTTGCGTTTGTCTCTTTCCTAACGCTATTAACAGGTCAGGCGTTTTCAGCAACACAGTATGCCCTACTTGCTTCACTTGGAAACTTCGGCCGTACCACTTTAGCTTCCTTCAGTGGTGAGTTGGTTGATTACCTCAATGATTGGTCAACCTTCTTTATTCTGACTGCACTGATGGTGATTCCAAGTTTGATCATGCTCTATTCGCTGCGCCACTTTTTCGCAGATTTATTAGAAAAAGCGAAAAACAACCACGAATAACAGACAAAGAAAGCAAGATAGAAAGAGGGTAGCATCACGCTACCCTCTTTTACTTTGTTACTTTGGTTTGGTAAGCGCTAGTCTGTTGTGTCACTCACTATAAGGTTGAAGCCAGTACCGGCCGAATCATCTATAGCTACAACATGATAAACAACACCATCAGCCAAGGTTGCTGAAGCAGAGTCAATCTCTACAACCGACGGTTGACCCGCGACAGTAATGGTCACAAAGTAAGATCTAGCCGCAACATAGGTACCATTAGCATAATCTTTAAACTTCACGTCACTCAGCGCTGGTGTACTTCCAGCAGTGCCAACATTTTCTGTTAGGTAAATGTCCTCAGATGCCGCTGTTGGATTTGCATTAGGGACCCGTCTTAAAATTCTCGGTGATCGAAACAAATCAAAAGAGTTCGAAGATTATCGCTCGTCACACCGGTTGCTCATCAATTGATTCCACCATTACGAAGTTGATTAAAAATAGATCAGGAAGTGGGTTTATATGAGGAGAGATTTATCCGCTTTTAGTGAGAAAAGCACATAGAAAGGAAAACTGTTGATTTTGATATGTATATCACTCAATTTAGTATAATCGTTTGCTTAGGACATCAATTCACCAATTAATACAAAAAACAATCAACACCCCACAAAACCAATAGAATTAGCAATGCATCAAGATGCATCACTACCTTAAAGTTCCATTCTTTAGATCATTAGTGTGATCAAACTCACCTTAATAATTGCAATTTTCACTCTTTCTCACTTTTATTTGAGAACAAAATCGCTATTATGCTCGCCACTCGGACACACAAACACGCATGGATTAGCGGGTTACTTATTTCAAACATAGAGAGTTCCATTATGCGTAAATCACTTTTAGCTCTTGGCGTAGTTGCAGCTGCAACAGCAATCCCTGCTCAAGCAGAATACTTATATGGCTTTGGCGGCATGTATGCTGACTACCAAGTTTGGGACCAAGGCTTCGGTAACGATGATGACAACTTCGGTGGTGATATTTCTGACCGTAACCAAGCTGTGATTGGTATCGAAGGCGGCGCTGCATTTGACTGGGGTCAAATCTATGGTTTCTACGACTACGAAGGTGTTGACCGTTCTGGTGATGATCGCGGAGCTTCAACCAAAGGTACCATCCATTACAACCTAATGGACACAAAGGTTAGCCTTTACGCACAAGTTTACAATACAGATACTGATGCTGGCTTCCATGAGCAAAACCGTGTCCTAGGTCTTGGCTATACAGGCCTAAGCGGTGACGGCTGGGCGTTCACACCATTTATCGGTGCACACCAAATCAACTCTGGCGATATTAGCGGTTCAAACGGTGGTATGGCTGGTTGGGTTGGCTACTACAACACTGACATCGCAGGTCAAAACTTCACGTTCTCAACTTGGGGTGAATACGAATTCGCTCGAAACGATGAATACTCTGCTGTTCAAGGTGGTGATTGGGGTCTAAATGGTAGCATCAACGCTCTTTGGAACTTCCACGAAAACTGGTCAACAGGTGTACTATACCGTTACACAGTAAACAAGCTAGCTCGTGAAGACTACCAAGATCTAATCATCTACCGTCTACAGTACAACTTCTAATCAAGTTAAAACTTCATTAGATAAAATGGCACCCTCGGGTGCCATTTTTTATTGCTTTCATTTAATGCCTCGCTATCCTTGCAGCATCACTTTCTTATCTCGGTATTGCTGTGAACATCACTATTGTTGGTCCCGGAGCGATTGGCGCTTTATGGGCGATAAAACTGCTTCAAACTGGTCATAATGTGTCTTTGTGGAGTCGCTCTTCTGAACCCTTTGTTGATCTATCTCTTGACGAGCAAGTTTCGATTTCCTTTAGCAATAACGACAAAGAAAAGCTTTCAGAAAGCGATTTGGTGCTCTTCACCGTAAAAGCTTGGCAAGTCGAAGATGCTATCACGCCACTGCTTCAATATATCGACTCCGATGCCATCTTAATGTTCATGCACAACGGCATGGGCGCTGTCGATGCAATAGCTGATCTAGTTAATACTCATCCAGTTATATTAGCGACCACCACTCAAGCAGCATTCAAACCCGACCGCAATCATGTGGTTCACACAGGTGCTGGTCAAACTCAGTTAGGGGCTTTTAATCAAAATGGAAAGAAATGCACCTTCTTAGTCGATGTCCTCAATCACGCACTGCCAAGCGTATGCTGGAACCCAGAAATACATACCGCTTTGTGGACCAAACTCTCGATCAATTGTGCAATCAACCCGCTAACTGGCCTTGAGCAAATCAAGAATGGAGAGCTGTCCGAACCACGCTTTGGTAATACTCTAACCGCTATCATTGAAGAGTTAACGCAAGTTATGCAGGCTGAGGGCATTAGTTGCTCCTTCGACGAATTGAAAACTAGCGTCAACAACGTTATTCAAGCGACGGCAAGGAATAACTCCTCAATGAAACAAGACATGTTCTATCAAAGAAGGACCGAGATAGATTTCATTACTGGCTTTCTATTAAAGACAGCACATAAGCATAAAATCGACGTTCCCGTTAACCAAACACTCTTCACACAAGTCAAAGAACAAGAAAGTAGCTGGAAGAAACAAGATTAGCCTGCGCCAATCAATAAGTCGCGATAGAATAATGATACCGCTCAGCATAACGCTGGCACCAATTTCCAAGATTTAGGTAAGAATAGATGCTTGATATCAATCACATCCGAGAGCAGTTCCCTGCGCTATCACAAACCATCAATCAGCAACCACTGATTTACTTAGATAGCGCGGCAACCACACAAAAACCTCAGGTAGTTATTGATGCCATTAGCCAGTATTACTCCAAGCAGAATGCTAATGTTCATCGTGGTAGTCATAGCTTAACCGCGCACGCCACCAGCCAATTTGAAGCCGCTAGAGACAAGGTCGCTCAGTTTATTGGCGCAGCCTCATCGAAAGAGATTATCTGGACTCGCGGTGCCACCGAAGCACTCAACCTTATCGCTCAAACTTACGCTAGAAGCACCCTTCAACCAGGCGATGAAATCCTAGTGAGCGAAATGGAGCACCACGCCAACATCGTCCCTTGGCAAATCGTAGCAGAACAAACCGGTGCTAAAGTCATCAAAATCCCGATGACATCTGACTGCGAATTCGACCTTGCTGCTTTTGATACATTGTTAACGAAGCGAACCAAGATTGTCGCTCTGGCTCAGATAACCAATGTAACGGGTTCTCGCCAACCGATTGAGCACGTTATCGAAAAGGCACATGAGATGAACGTCGTGGTTGTCGTCGATGGCGCACAAGGTATCGTTCATGAACCTGTGGATGTTGCCACTTTGGGCGCAGACTTCTACGTATTCTCGGGGCACAAACTCTATGCTCCAGCAGGGATTGGCGTACTTTACGGCAAACTTGAATTACTTGAAGCGATGCCGCCATGGCATGGCGGTGGCAAAATGGTCGAACGTGTCTCTTTTTCTGGCACCACGTTTTCTGCACTGCCTGGTAAGTTCGAAGCAGGCACACCAAACGTAGCAGGAGCTATCGCATTAAGTTCAGCAATCGAGTGGTTACATCAGTTTGAACAACAAGACGTTGAAGATCATATCCACCAGCTACAACACAAAACTTATCAAGCACTAAGTCAATTGGACGACATCCAAATACTCGGTTATAAGCCCAATTCGAGCGTAATTACTTTTGTTATGGATGGCGTTCACCATCAAGATATTGCAACATTACTCGACCAACAAGGTATTGCCGTTCGCGCTGGTCACCACTGTGCACACCCATTAATGGATGCACTCAAGGTAAAAGGAACCGTGCGAATTTCATTTGGCATATACAACAATATGGATGATGTTGAAAAGCTCGTATCGGCGATAGAAAAAGCCGTTGATATACTTTAGGGGATGGCGAGATTCCCTATTACGCTCCTTCGTCGCTTTAGGGAATGACGAAACACCGTTAGAATTCGTCATACCAGAACTGAGGAACGAAGTATCTGGAATCTCTAATAGCAATACTATCCAAACGAGATTCCTTATTATGCCCCTTCGTCGCTTTGGTGAATGACGAAATACAGTTAGAAATCGTCACTCCAGAACTGAGGAACAAAGTATCTGGAATCTCTTTAAAGCATTATTGTGAAAAAGTATTGGGACAGTTACGAACTAGAAAGATTCTTGATCTGCTCCACAATCGCTTTAAGTCCATTTCCTCTTGAAGGGCTCAAATGCGTAATCAAGCCAATCTCTGCGAAATAACCATCAATGTCGAACGCTTGAACTTGCTCTGATGTTTTACCGTCATATGCCGCCATTACTAACGCAATAAGTCCGCGTACAATACGTGCGTCTGAATCGGCAAAAAAGTACCAAACACCGTCGACATTCTGCGAAACTAACCATACCTGGCTCTCACAACCAGATACCACTACCTGCTCACTTTTGAGCTCATCAGGCATTACTGGCAGTTTCTTACCCCATTGAATTACTTGGCGGTAACGGTCTTCCCAACCGTTGAAAGCCTGCATTTTTGCGACAATATTATCACTAGTAATTTCTTTGCCGAATGGAGAGCTCGGGAATGACATCATTTTTATATCCAGTAAATTCTTATTAGACGTACAGTAGCGAGTTACTTACTGTGCTTTTGAATGATCTTTTCTACAATACGCGAAACGGCAACAAAGCCAAAAGTCGCGGTTACCACGGTTGCAGCACCAAAACCGGTCGCGCAATCCATACGTTTTGGTCCTTCTGCTGTCGCTTTCGCCGCGCATACGCTGCCATCAGCTTGTGGGTATTTAAGCTGCTCGGTCGAGAACACACAATCGATGCCAAACTTACGCGCAGGATTCTTAGGGAAGTTATGATGACGACGCAGCGTATCTTTCAGTTTCTTCGCAAGCGGATCTTGAATGGTTTTAGTCAGATCAGCCACTTTAATTTGCGTTGGGTCGATTTGCCCACCCGCGCCACCAGTGGTGATCACTTTGATTTTGTTACTGCGGCAATACGCCAATAGCGAAGCCTTAGCCTTCATGCTATCAATAGCATCCAGCACAAAATCGAACTCTTTCGACAGGTATTCAGCCTGGTTGTCAGGACCAATAAAATCGTCAATCAGATTAACTTTACACTCAGGGTTAATAAGCTTAACACGCTCGGCCATCACTTCAATTTTGCTCTTGCCGACCGTGCCCGACATTGCATGAATCTGACGGTTGATATTCGTAACACACACATCATCCATATCGATCAATGTCAGCTCACCCACGCCAGTACGCGCAAGCGCTTCAACAGCCCATGAACCAACGCCACCAATACCGATCACACACACATGTGCCGCTCTAAGTATGTCGACTTCACTATTACCATACAGGCGACGAGTACCACCGAATCGTTGGTCATAGTTTTCTGAAGCTGGAGTGGTCAATTCACGCATTGTTGCCGCCAATTTATTTCTGAGAAAAAGAAAAGAGTGCGTTTTATACGCACTCTTGAACAAAAAGTCTAGGGGATTAGCGATTCGCTTTCAATGCCCTATTTTATTGTCGTTTACTCGACCTTTTCAGGTGGTAAAGCCCACGGAGCTTCTGTCGCGCTACCATCTAAGCCCAATTTCCACACTCGGCCAAAATGTTTGTAGTGACCCGCTTCAGTACCTGCACGTGGTCCCATACCGTGGTAAAGATCCAAGTGGTTTTGCTTAACCGCACCACCCGTATCTAGAACTAGTAACAGTCTTAGTTGGTGTACCCCACTCCAAGTACCATCGGCATTTAGCAGCGGTACTTCTGCAAGAATCGGCGTTCCCATTGGTAAGATAGAGCGATCACCTGCAACTGCAGCCATTGGTAATAGAGGGATACCTGCGCTGCCCATTACCGATAGGTCATCTCTTGCTTCAAAGAAAACGAAAGATGGGTTTTGTTCTAACAGCTCTTTAACGACTTCAGGGTCATTTGCCAACACCCACTCTTTGATCGCCTTCAACGACATCTTTTCGCGGGGAACCAAGTCTCGCTCGATCAACACACGGCCAATGCTCACGTAAGCTTTGTTGTTTTTTCCTGCGTACGCAAAATACTGCAAGGTATCGTCATCACCAAAGTGCACGAACCCGCTGCCTTGTACTTCCATCATGAACGGGCCAATACGGTTGGCAGCGTAGCCAAGTTCAAGCCCTTGACCGTCTAATGCACCATTGTAGATCTCTTCACGGGTTGGACACTCTTTATCGCATTCCGGAAGGCCATAAACTGGGTAACGATACTCTTCATTCGCTTCATGGCGCAGTTCCATTACTGGAGAGAAATAGCCAGTGAAAAGCACATTACCTTGCTTATCTCCACCACCAAGCTGAGCCGTTTGAACACCAAAGTTTGCGAGTTCACTTGGGTCACCACTCAGCATCGCCCACTCATTAAGTTGCTTGTATAGCGGCTCGTAGATTTTCGCCATCGACGGTGAGCGAGACACAACCATCTCAGCTTGCTCCGCAAATGTCGTGTAATCTCTTGGTTTATTAGACTCTACTACATCGACCTTATTTAAGGTGCGAGGAAATTCATCATCGAGGTGTTGTTGAGCGAGATCGGTGGGTTGAGCACAGCCAAATAAAACTGAGGCAGCGACAAGGGGAAGCCATTTTTTAATCACAAGAGTCATCCTAAAAATTCTATGCATCGAGGATGACAAAAACGATGAGATAACACAATCTTAGTTTGTAAGAGTTTACAAGGAGATAACCTATCGGACGGAGTTATCAGTGTGGCCTTTTAAACGAAAGACGGGATTGTAATGACTCTCTGAATCCAACGTCATCTCTGTGTTGTCAGAATTGCTCATACGGAAGCGGTACGTCTTATCTCCCGCTTTATACTCGAAGTAGTTGCCGTCAAATTCAAAACTGGTCGCGATAATCGAACCAGCGACAGACACTCCATTGGCATTCAACACAAACTCATCCGTTGCATAATGAGCCACATCTTGCTCAATCCAAGTGCCATACAGCAAATGATTTGGCGTTGCAGCCTCCTGCAAACGAGTGATGACATCACCATAAAGCGATACGACAGCAAACGAACCGACCAGAGCCAGCACCACCAGGCAACGCTCTATGATCTTGCGCTTCAATGGAGATTGATTGCGCTGTTCAGCCTCATTGTAGAGACCTTTAGTCATCTCATCGATTTTATTCTTTTTTGTTGAAGCTTGTGGCATTCGGTTACTACTCATGAAGATGCTGTGCGCATTCTACACTGAGACACTTTATATAATGAAGCCAAGATGGGAATTGTTTGCGCTTTATTCCAAAAAGATGTTGTTTAACTCTGAATTTAAATGCTAAATTACCGAATAAATAAACAAACCGGACTTGTTCTGTGAAACTAAGAAGTACAGCGCTAGTAAAAGGCTTTAGACAATCAACCCCCTATGTAAACGCACACCGTGGCAAGACCATGGTCATAATGTTGGGAGGCGAAGCCGTTGCCGATAAGAACTTTGGTAACATAATTAGTGACATCGCTCTGCTCCACAGTCTTGGAGTAAAGATTGTTCTCGTTCACGGTGCAAGACCACAGATCAACCAACTGCTGACGAAACAAGATTGCCACACACCCTATCACAAGAACATTAGAGTCACCGATGAATATGCTCTGGGTGTGGCTATGCAGGCTGCTGGACAGCTTCAACTAGCCATCACCGCACGTCTTTCAATGAGCTTAAACAACACGCCAATGGCAGGCACTCAGCTTAACGTGATGAGTGGCAACTTCATTACAGCACAACCACTGGGTGTGGATGATGGCACAGACTATTGCCATAGCGGACGTATTCGTCGAATCGATATCGAGGGGATTAATCGCACGCTCGACCAAGGTTCAATCGTGTTGCTTGGCCCTATTGCTAGCTCCGTTACAGGCGAAAGCTTTAACCTACTCTCAGAAGAAGTCGCAACCCAGGTAGCGATTCATTTAAAAGCCGACAAGCTTATTGGCTTTTGCTCTGAGCAAGGGGTAACAGACCATAACGGCAATGTGCTCGCCGAGCTCTTTCCTAAAGATGCTAAACAAATTCTTGAACGCTTAACCGAAAGTCAGAATCCAGTTGAAGACATGAGCACCGGAACCATGCGCTTCCTAAAAGGAGCAATTTCCGCTTGTCGTGCAGGCGTACCTCGTTGCCACTTAATTAGCTACAAAGTGGATGGCGCTCTGATCCAAGAACTGTTCTCTTTCGACGGTATTGGAACCCAAGTGGTGATGGCGAGTGCCGAGCAAGTAAGACAAGCTCAGATTGACGACATTGGCGGTATCTTTGACCTTATTCGCCCTCTTGAAGAACAAGGTATCTTAGTGCGCCGCTCTCGAGAACAGCTAGAGCAAGAAATCCACCGATTTACCATTATTGAAAAAGATGGACTGATTATCGGTTGCGCAGCGCTTTATGCATACCCAGAAGATCATATGGCGGAGATGGCTTGTGTGGCTATTCATCCTGATTATCGTGATGGCAACCGCGGGCAAATATTACTGGATTATATGCGTCATCAATCGAAGTCTCGTGATATCGACCAAATTTTCGTTTTAACTACACATAGCCTGCATTGGTTCCGTGAACAGGGGTTTTACGAGATTGGAGTTGATAAGCTACCGATGGAAAAACAGGGCCTATACAACTATCAACGTAACTCAAAAATCTTAGCGTTAAATGTGTAAATAAAGTTTTGGACTAGAATCTGACTTCAAAGGGAAAATAATTGCAAATGTAATCGTTTTCTATATTAGATTTATTAGATATGCACTTTAACTCACAAACATAATTGTTTAGAATTTAGTCGCTTTAACAAAATAACAAATGTTTTTATTGGAATAACCACCTCGAATGCCCTATGACACAAATCATTTGAGCGAATCGAAGTGGTTACTGCACGGATTGCTATACCCGTTAACGATCAGCAGGCGCTTGATGCTCTGGTCGTTGATATAAACAGCAAAAAGAGCAACATTGATATGAGAACCATTGTTTGTAACTCGCTGCAAAGTTTTTGGGATATGGCTGATAACCAATTCTTAGAAGGGCTAGACATACACTGCGTGTTCCCTGTGAGCGAAAATCTAAAAGAGTTTATTTTGAATTGCCAAGCAAAATACAAGATAAACCACATATCGTTTACTCGAGCGTTTTTAGGCACTGATTCCTAGCGCGCTCAAAGCAACCAGGGATGGTTGCTTTGTAAAAATATCTCATTTATTTCTAATGAGTTAAACGACTTCCTAAGCCACTCACTCGCTCTGTTTTCACCTTAATTCCACGCTTCAATACGTTCGTATCACTGAACATCATTAGTCGTTTCTTCGCACGCGTAATCCCAGTGTAGATAAGCTCTCGTGTCAAAATTGGGCTGAAATCTGGTGGCAGAATCATTAAGGTCAAATCAAACTCACTACCTTGGGATTTGTGAATTGTCATCGCATAAGCGGTTTCATGATCAGGTACTCGGCTTGGTAGTACCGCTTTCACACTGCCATCAGGCAATTCAAAATAGACCTTTAAACGAGGCGTTGAGTCAGGTTGGCTTGAATCCGCCTCAAGCATACAGATACCAATATCACCATTGTATAACCCCAAGCCATGATCGTTACGCGTTACCATCACCGGTCGCCCGTGATACCACAATTCATCATTATGTGGATTCACTAAACACCTTGCGGCAAGCGCTCTTTCTATTCTGTGGTTGAGGCCATTAACACCAAAATCACCTTCACGAATAGAGCACAGTAGTCGGCATTGGCTGAACAAATCGAGTACCGATTTGGCTCTCGCTTCCTGAGTTTCTCGCTCTTCCAATGGAACATTCATTCGATTGAGATACGCGCCATACTCACTAACTAAGGTACGCAGCATCAAGTTATAGCTGTCGCTCGATAGAGGATGATTTTCGATATCGCCAAAACCTTTGGCAAACACTTGGTCTACTTGATTTGCAGAGCCGTTATTGATTGCTTTTGCCAGCTGACCAATACCAGAACGCGCATCGAAACGGTAACTCTTCTGCAGCATACATAGGCTGTCTGCAATGGCAGGAGGATTAACGACTCCCGCTTTTGCCTGCTGTGAATTGGCTATCGCATCGAAACCCGTCATCTCCGCAATCAAGTTGCCTTGTGCGCTGCTATAACCAGCAGAGTTAAACGAACAGATGTCACCTAACACTGCCCCAGCCTCCACGGAAGCAAGCTGGTCTTTATCCCCAAGTAGAATCAGCCTTGCGTGTTCAGGGAGCGCATCCACCAGCTTATACATCATCGACAGGTCGACCATCGATGCTTCATCCACCACCAAGATATCAAGGTGAAGTGGATTACGTCGGTTGTGTCTAAACTCAGCACGGTTGGGAATCGCGCCAAGTAATCGGTGTAAAGTGCTCGATTCCGTTGGTATGTTGGCTTTAACTTCAGGCGCTAATGGCAGTTGCTCAATCGCTTTACCGATTGATTCTGTTAAACGCGCCGCCGCTTTACCCGTTGGTGCAACTAGCTTTATCGTTGGGGTTTTACCTTGGCTTAGTGATTGCTCGACCATCGCCGACAATAACTTAGTTACCGTGGTTGTCTTACCGGTTCCCGGCCCTCCGGAAATCACCGCAAAACGACGACTCAGTGCCACCGCTGCCGCCACTTTTTGCCAGTTCAAGCATGCTGATAGCGGTACCAAATCGTCTAGAACATCTAAGTCCGTTACCTGCTTAGCTTTGACGATCGTTTGGTCAATTGTCCCCCAATTCAGAGATTGCTCATCGACGATATCAAGATGATCACACACCAGCTGTTGGCGTAGTACCTGAGACGTTTGTTGGTTTGCTTCAGCCTTGGCTAAGGCGTTAAACAGAAAGTGATAGCTGCGCTCAAAGAGCTGATTGAGGGTTTCCGTCAGCGCCTTTTTCTGTTCAATATTGAGCTCTACCGGCTTACTTAAACGGTTTAACGTGTCTGCCAGCACAACCTCGTAGTTCCAGTAACGCTGTAAGTAGACACGCTGCCCATCAAACATCATCGGCTTAACACAGTCATTGGTTGATCCAACCAAATTGGACGATTGAAGTACAGCCAACCAATCAATACCTAACAACTTTTGATCCAATTGCAAAGCCGTTTCACCGTACAACCCAAGTAACTGAGCTAGATCTGCCGTTTGTTCATGGCCTGTCGTATGCTGCTGTATCAGCTGAATACAAATGTGTCCTTTGCCTAATTCATGGCTCACTACACCAGCAAGAAAGCCGATCTCTTGAGAGTATCTCGTGGCTTGCTGAGCAATAAAACGAGAAAATTGATAATCCAACTGACGAATAGATCCCTTATCCGCAAGAAACTTGAGTACATCCATAAGTTGCTCAGGAATAAGTGAAATTGGCTTTGCTGTGTTCGCAGTATCTATGCTGGTATTAGTGGTCGTTGTTGTCATTATAAAAGTCCCATCTGTCCAGTTTCATCGTCATTCAATTGTGCTGAACGTCTGTCTATCACTTTTCCGTCAATCAATTGATCCATTTCATCAAGTAAAGCCAGCGTTGGTTTAGCGGAGAAAATACCTTGCTGAGATTGGCCGTCCATTCCTCGTAAGAACAGATAGTACACGCCACCAAAATGTTGTTCGTAGCTGTAATTGGCAACACGACTACGTAAGAAACGGTGCAACGCCAATGCATAGATCTGATATTGAAGATCATAGCGGTGATCGGCCATCGCCGATTTCAATGCTTCACCATGGTAGACGGCAACATCATCTCCTAAGTGATTCGATTTCCAGTCGAGTACATAGTATTTACCTTGATGCTCGAACACCAAATCGATGAAGCCTTTCAACATGCCTTGCACGGTTTGGAAACCTAGGTCGCCCGCTTTAGCCGATAACGGATCGTGATATTGAATGGTTTGATTCAATTCAGATGCAGCCAACACTTCGATTGGCAGTAAGAACTCCATCTCAACTAAGCGTTGTGTTGAGTCTTTCTCGCTTAGTTTTAAGTTCTTGCCATCCAATGCGGTGTTCAGCACCGTATCAACCAGTTGTTGAAGCACAGGTAGCCACTTTAATTCGTATTGCTCAGACTCTAATAAGTGAGTGATTACTTGCGTATTGTGTTCACTGGTTGCTGGCTCGGTAAATTCAACCTCCTCAAACAAGGTGTGCAAGAAAGTACCCGGACGAGCACCACGAGGGAACGTAAAGATAGAACGTTCAGGTTCAATCAACTCAGACTCATCCTGCTCATCTGCCGAGTCAATATCAAAACCAGACACCTCAATGGTCGCGTCATGACTCGCACCGTGACTGCCTTGCTTTACAAGCCCCGAGTAACTGGTAATACGCCAAGCCCTGTCGATGGAAGCCTTGAGTTCGTTCGCATGTAAGTCTTCACTCAATTGCTCCGTTTGTACAAACACTTGCTCGTAAGCGGTTGGTGTTTCGGCTAGCAGGACACTTGAGTTCTTGCTCTCAATGGCTGCAAGAGCCTGATGCAATTCGGCAATACCTTGCTCTTGACCATTTTGAACCAAATAGCCCATCGCACTCAAATGCACGCCGGTAGGCTCTTTGGTTGAACGCCCTTTACGCAGTGGTGCCATGCCAATGAAACAGCCATAAACGGCACGAGTCAGCGCTACATAAATCAAACGCAGGTCTTCCGCGAGTCGCTCTTTATCCGCTTGGGCTAAAGCACTATCACTACCGGTAATATCCAGTACTGTGGTGTCTGAATCATGGTCGTAGAATTTGCCTTCGCTCGCTTCTCGGTAACTCGCAACAAATGGCAGAAATACTAAGTCATATTCCAAACCTTTCGACTTATGGATAGTAACGATTTGAACCAAGTTTCTCTCTGATTCAAGGCGTTGAATGTCATCTTCACTACCGCCTAAACCATTTTGTGCATCGGAAATCGCTTCTGCCAACCAACGCAACAAACCATAGTCGCTGTCGAGATCTTGTCTTGCCTGTTGCAGCAATTCACCTATGTGCATCAAATCAGTGAGTGAGCGCTCACCATTTTCTTCTTCCAGCAAGCGTTCCGCCAAATGTCGCTTGCTGATCACGCTGCGAAGCATTGGTAACACGCCACGCTGTAGCCATAGCTTGCGATACTCACGAAATTCGTTAACCACATTTTCCCACACCACTTCATCGTTGTTGAGTTCATCCAATGAAGCCGCATCCAGAGCGAACAATTCAGAGGCCAAGCTCGCGCGCAATGCACGGTCGTTTTCAGGGGTCATCACAGCTAGTAGCAAGCGTTGAATATCTTGCGCAACCAAGCTGGTGAATACACTGTCTCGGTTCGAAAGATACACACTTGCAATGCCTTGTTCAGAGAGCGCATTCTTAATCAGACGACCTTCACTACCAGTTCGAACCAAGACAGCAATATCACCCGCACTCACGGCATGTTGTTTTTTGCCGTTATCGAAATAAGCTTGCTGATTTTGAGAAGCAGTCAGAATGGTTTGAATTTGACTCGCCGTCGCCTCTGCCATTGCCTTGTGATATTCGCCCTTTGGTAACGGCTTTTCTTCAGCCTCTTGCAGCCAGAAAGTGAGTGCGTGCTGAGTTTCACCATTCATTACCCATTGGCGCTTATCGGCAGATGGACTGGCTGCAACAGGCAAAAATGGAATGTCTTGATCATAGATAAACGGGCTGTCCGAGTTCATAAATACCTGGTTTACTGCGCTGACCATATCAGCACTCGAACGCCAGTTGGTGCCTAAGGTGTAGTGAGCACTAACTTGGTTTCTCGCCTTAATATAGGTAAAGATATCTGCGCCACGGAAGCCATAAATAGCCTGCTTTGGGTCACCGATCATAAACAAACCACACTGCGGATTATCGAGATAAATTCGGCTAAAAATACTGTATTGCAGCGGGTCGGTATCTTGGAATTCATCGATCATTGCTACCGGGTATAAGGTGCGAATTCTTTCCACCAGCAATGATTGCTCATCGACATCAATAGATGCAGATAACTGAGTCAGTAGGTCATCAAATGACAACCACTGCTTCTGCTGTTTTGCCTTGGCTAACATAGTTCGACAATGGGTAATCGCGTGCGCCAATAACGGAGCCTTCAAATCGGCTGGGTTATTTAGAAAATCTTCAATCGCTTCGAAAACAGCGTGCTGAGGTGCAGTGCCTTTCGGTGTTTTTTCAATGAACGTGGCTTGAGAGAACTTTTCTAACTTGTCTGGATATTGATAATCATGAGTGTCGCTCTGTGCCCATGCCGTCACCGCTTCTAACCATATCGGCAGAGATTTCTTGGTGTAACTGCGTTTGTTCACATCCGAAGCAGAAATCAAAGCCAAAAAGTCCGCTTCGGATTCACACCACAGCGCTTTAAGTTGCTTCACTTTATCTAAATTTTGGTTGTGCAGGGTTTGCAAATCACCTGACATCGCATCGACGGTTAGCTTCAATGGAGAGCCCGTCAGATAACGATTGACGTCTGCCAATAATGCAGCCGGTGAACCCCAGATATTACGAACCTCACCAACCAGTTGAATCGGCAGCGGATAAAACTGCTTACGCCAATAGTCGGCTACCACTTGCGCTTTAAGATGGCTTTCATCTGTCACAAACTCATTATCAAATCGGCTGCCAGACTCGAAGGCATTTTGAGTCAACATACGCTGACAGAAGCCGTGAATGGTGTACACCGCCGCTTCATCCATTTGCCTTTCGGCATTAAGCAGTGTTTTTGCAGCGCCAGCGTGGTCTACGATCTCTTGCAGCAAAGGAGCAATCACTGGGTCGTCACTTTGCCCGCGAGCAAACGCAATGCGCGCATCATGGATTCGCGCACGGATACGATCTCTCAATTCTGCGGTTGCCGCTTCGGTAAAGGTCACTACCAATATTTGGTCTACTGTCAGCGGCTCATGGTGTCGGGTTACTTCCAACAGCTCACCTTGTGGTACTGCCGTGCCATGTCCGAGCAGTAGGCGTAAGTACAAGCCTGCGATGGTAAATGTTTTACCTGTACCCGCCGATGCTTCAATTAAACGCGCACCATGAAGTGGAAACGTCATGGTGTTAAGTGTCTGCGGAGCAATTACCTGAACACTGCTTTTGGTCGTCATGCCTTACTGCCTTCTGATAAATATGTTGTTACAAATGTGACTTAGCGTGGAAAACGTCATTCAATTTACGTCCTAAGCTGATTTGTTAATAGTTAGTGCGATCTCTCTCACGGATCAATTCGGATAGCCTCGCTACTATGCGCCCACGAGTTCAGGAGCGCGATTCGAGTCTTATACTCATTGCCTACTTAGAACCACAGAATAATGGTCCCTCTGACCTGTGGCCGTACAGCGAACGCCCTACACTAATAATGATTTACTGGCGGCCACTTTATTTCCTGTACCTTACTTCTCTTCACCTTGATTCCCTTCACACTGAAAGCAAGCACCCCAAATGGTTACCAGCGACTTTCTTTCGTCTTTCATTGACTCTGCGCACATGCGGTTGATCTTGTCGATCACACCCACTTACTCCTGTTCTTCCAGATCGGCAGCAGCCAACCTTGCCGCCTGTAACACAAGTGTTGAATACATGCGTGACTCAGCAGCCAGCTCATCATCCCACTTAGGCCAAATACGCGAGATGTAGGTATCTCGCCCCTCGCCAGTGAAGGCGAAGCTGTCATTAAAAGTATCGGCCATTTTCTTGAGCGATTTCTCTTCATCATCGACCCACTTACCGCGGCTAAAGCCCGCTTCAACGCCTGCCAATGCGGTTTTGGGGAAATACGGAAGTGGTGCTGTCATACCTTGATAAAACAGTCGCACTAACTCAGCCAATAAACCCTTCGCCTGCTGTGCATCGCCGACAGGTTGTAACGTTTGGTGAACCACGCCCTCTTTTCTGTCATAACCAATTATATGAGTTGTTTTGCCATGCTCCATCACCGCACAACACAAGTGATCAATCCATGCAGCCAAGTAGTCTTGCGAACGAATTTTACCGCTACGGAAGCGTACTAAGCCCGATTGATAATTTTGAGTTAGCCAACCCATCAAACGAACCGGTTTGCCCTCACCGAGCACGTCGAATTCAATATTTACCTCGAGATCTTGTTGTGGCTGCCCACTTACAAATCGAATCTCTTTGGCTAAGTCTTCCGCTTGAACACGGTTGGTTTCAAACTCGATATCACCAAAAGCACCAACTGGTAAGCGACCTTGTGCTTTTTGCTCAGAAACAAACAAGCGAACCGCTTCATCCGCCCCTTCTGGGTTATCAAGCAGCACTTGCAGCAGAGCATCCTTAAGCTGGAAGCTCTCCAAGCCATTAAGCACGAACGGCTCGTCGTCTTCCATTACCGGAAGCGGTGGCTCAAACACGACTTTTAGACGACGATTAAAGAAGTATTGCACTGGCAAGCGCCAGAAACGCTGTAGCTCAACCAAATCGAGTTCTAACGGATAAGTCGCCCCAAGCAAATAGTCATCCAAAGCACGATTGAATTCACCACTGCGCTCACCTGAACGGTTAGCCGCAGGAAGCCACTCTTTGGCGTAACTCAATACATAGCTTTCATCACCTAGTGTAAAGGCTGCCGGACTAAACGGCGTCATGGTGTGCTCAAAGCTGAACGCTTGAGTCAGCTTGATACCAGAATCATCACTTGGTAGCGCTTGATCGTCACTTAGGCAGTAGTTCTGCTGGCAGTACTCAATCAACTCTGAAACCAACACCGACGGTACTCGCTCAGTATTATCTTGAATCGAGCGGCCGACGTAACTGATGTACAAACATTCTTGCGCCGACAACATCGCCTCTAAGAATAGGTAACGGTCATCATCACGACGAGAACGGTCACCGGGACGAGTACGTCCGTTCATCAAATCGAAACCTTCTGGCGGCATTGAGCGAGGGTAAACACCGTCATTCATGCCTAATAGACAAACGGTTTTGAACGGGATAGAACGCATCGGCATCAGAGTACAGAAGTTCACTTGCCCCGCTAAGAAACGCTGACTGATACGCGCGCCCGACAGTTTATTGTTTAAGTACTGGTAGATAATGCTTGGCGATAGCTCTTGTTCGTACAAGGCATCATCAAGCTGTTCATTCAGTTGAGAAAGTGCATCGCGAATCGACTTAAGCACCACCTCGCCTTCTAACTCAACGGCGAAGAAGTCATCAATCATTTGCAGCAAGGTTTCACGCCACATATCGATGGATTGCGTCTCAGCAAGGCGTTGACGGTAATGAGCAATACGCTCAATAAAGTGCGCTAACTTACCAGCAAGTTCGGCGTTAATGCCCTGAACTTCGTTATAAGCTGCAATTGGAGAGTGTTCAGTTTCAAACAAACCTGCAGAATCCGACATCGCATAGCCCAATAGCATGCGTTGGATACCAAATAGCCAGGTATTTTGCTCGGTGGCAGGCAAATCAAACTCAGTTGCCGTAGACGAATCGACACCCCAACGGATACCTGCTTCTTCAACCCACTGCTTAGCTTGCTCGAATTGAAATTCATCAATGCCAAAACGTGCCATCATCGCTGGTATTTCTAGTAGTTCTAACAACTCAGACGCTAAACAACGCGTATTCGGTAGCGCGACCAACTGCATGAACGCGGTCAGAATCGGGCTCTCTTGGTCTGCCGTTCGATCCGAGATCGAGTAAGGGATATAACGCTCACCCGGAGCATTACCAAATACCGCCTGAATCGCAGGACTGTAAGCATTGATGTCTGCCACCATCACGATGATGTCGCGTGGCTTTAATGTCGGGTCAGCGTCAAACATTGCTAGCAGCTGATCATGAAGAACTTCAACCTCACGCATAGGGCTGTGACAAGCATGCACTGTCAACGAGCGATCGCCCAACTCAACCACCTGTTTATGGCTACTTGAATCTAAGATGTGATCGTCTTGGTGTTCTTCTAACTCAAGAATATCGGCTTGCAGTTGATGCAGCAGACTGTCTCTCTCGACATCAATAAAGAATTCATGCTCTTCGCTATCTGATTGAGACAGCAGGAACAAATTGTCTCTGCCTAGCTTACCCATGGATGCGAGTAAGCTATTGCCTACTGCTTGGCTAGTATGCAGCTCATCTTCGACATTGGCTTCAATACCATCTTTCAGTGGCGAGACTTCGCCTTCTAGCTGAGGCAAGCCATCAACCAAAGCAAACTGCTTACGACGCTGCGCTTCTACTCTTGCCAAGTATTTACGGTCACGAATATCACCCCAGTAATGTTGGCAAGGGTTGGTAAACATCAGGTGAACATCAATCTTTTCGCCAAGCGCTTTCAAAGCATCCATGTAGCGAGGGGGCAGCGACGAAATACCAAACACAAACAGACGTTTCGGCAGGTGTTGTAATTGCCCTTGTTGGTTAGCTAATGCTTCAATGAAGTCGTGATACAAGTTACCACGGTGATATTTTGATTGGCCTTGAGACAGTGTTTGCTCGTAGAGTGCCTTCCACAAAATTGGCTGCCAAGGGTGCTCTTGTTGCCCTTCACTATCAATCAATTCTGCAACGGGCTCGCCCGCTTCCCACATCGCCATCCACTCAGCTCTATACACCAAGTAGCCATCGAAAATATCGGCAATTTTCTCGGCTAATTGATACAACTTAGAGCCGTCTTCATCGTTTTCAAGATAGCGCTGTAGGGGTAAGAAATCGGGGTGGTCAAGTTTCGCGGGCAGCAAACTCATTAGCTTCCACGTCATCGCTTCTTTGTTAAAAGCACTGCGTTTCGGTACGTCAGGAAGCACTTGGGTAAACATATCCCAAATGAAAGTTGCTGGAAGAGGAAAATCGATATTTGCTGCTACACCAAACTCTTTGGCGAGTTCCATCTTAAGCCATTGAGACATACCCGGGCTCTGAACCAAGATCTGCTCTTTTTCGAAAGGATTGGCTAAAGGGTCACTTTTGATCAAGTGAACGAGAAGAATTTTTAAAGTATCAACTTTATTGGAATGGTAAACAGTAAACAAAGTGCACTCACGCTAATCTTGCCACAATATACTGCCAGATTAGCATAAGTGCTGAGTTTGGATTAGGAATATAAGCTTTTGAAATACCGAAAGCTTAAGGTCCGTTTATCTTTTGAACTATTGCCCTTTACAATCTGCCCGCTATCTCACTTAAAACACGATGAGGTTTGTAGTTCATGTAGTAACGAACAGCGACATAACCCACCACCAAAGTAGCCACAATCAGTTCAAGGTATGCAAGGCCAAATACTTGATTAACGTAATGCGCTTCAATGCCTTGTGCTTGCATCCACGCAGCCAATTTAAACAAGGCTGTTGCACCAATCACGATTGGGAAGGTAAACGCTGCATAGCCAGGGCTGAATGGCAGACGCAGTAGTTTGAAAAACGCCATGTAGATAATGAACGTCATCAACACCGCAATACCAAATAACAAACCAATAATCACTGGTGAAGGGCTAGCAGTAACGGTTAAGTAACCCGCCAAAGATAGGCTTGCTGGTGCTGCCATGATCGCAATCGTTGGTTTTGCGGCATCTGACACTTCGTGAGAGGAGATCAAACGGTAAACCATCAGTGGTAGCATCACAGCGTAAACCAATAATCCGAATACCAAAGTCGCGTTCGCTACAGGCTCTAAAACTGGATTACCAGAGAAAGAAACGTCTGCCACAATGATACCGATTGGCGGTACGAACCAGCTTGGCACCATGTGGTGAATCTCAAACTGTTTTGCTCTGTGGTACAAAAAGCTCACCAAGAACACAACATGTAAAGCAACCGCCGCTAACCACATCGCTTCTTGAAAGAATTGAGAAATCGACGCTAAAGATGCTGATACCACCATGCAGCCCATCGCAAATGTTGGAACCACACTACCCACCACTGGGTGAGCAAGATCTTCACGCAATAGATGGCCATGAATCAGAAACTTCACAGCTAAAACAAGAAGTAATACCGCCGCAATACCCGCACTGATCCACTGCACTAAACCAGGAGTGTGCAAAATACCTTGTGCGACTAAAACGCCATCCCAGCACCAGCCTAAGCTTGCGATTGCAAGTGCTAACCCTGCCATGGGTGTTGGAGCTCCTGTTAATCTATATTTAATACGTTGAATCATGTGAGCCTCTCTTGAACTTAATTCACTAAACTTGTGAACTCATCAGCTTGTTGAAGCCATAATACGCTTGTACTTCGTAAAGGGATATCCAATTATATATAACAAGTGTTCATCAATACTGAACAACCTATTCCACCAGCAGCGTAAAACTAGGAACCTGATGGCTAATATCTCAATCAAACAGCTCAAAGTGTTTGTCACCATTACCCAACATTCGACACTTACCGCTGCATCGGAAGCTCTGTTTCTCTCTAAAGCCGCGGTTAGCATGGCACTCAGTGAAATGGAAAAACAGCTAGGCCATTCTCTATTCGACCGGGTCAACAACCGATTAATTCTCAACCAAGAGGGACATAAGTTGCTCCCATTGGCCGATGAGATATTACATCGTGCTGCTGGTATTGATGTTTTGTTCCGTGACGACCAGCCCTTGAGTGGCAATCTCAAGGTTGGCGCGAGTGACACGATTGGTAATCAGGTTGCGCCTTTTATTTTGTCTGGCTTTCGAGAAAAAACTCAGCACCAAGACCAAAGCTTGTTCATCTCAAACAGTGCTCTGATCTGTCAAAAGTTGGTGGATTATGAACTGGATATCGCGTTAATTGAAGGAAAAACACTCCATCCAGAGTTAATCTCAAGCCAGTTTAGTAGCGATGAGATGTGTATTATCGTTAGTAATCAACACCCTCTGGTAGCAAAAGAGCAAATTGCATTACAAGATCTAGAGAACAGCCACTGGATATTGCGTGAGTCAGGTTCTGGAACCCGTGAGTTTTTCCTACGTGCGGTCGCACCGCGAATCGAGCACTGGTACGAATCATTTGAGCTAAACACCACAGAAGCAATCATCAACTCTGTTTCTGCCGGTCTGGGCTTTGCCTGTTTGTCTCGTTTAGCAGCTCAAAGGGCGATCAATTCTGACCGAGTAAAAGCACTTAATGTGCCACTTGATATGAAGCGCCGATTCTGGATGCTGGTCCACAAAGAAAAATACCAAAGCCCGTTACTGAAATCTTTCATGAGTTATTGTGAAGACTGGGCGACACATCAAGATTGAGGCCGGATAGTGCGAGCTCCAACTGGACTTTCAGCCTCAGAAACTGTATAAAAAGCCAGTAAAATTTATCAAACTTAGAGGATTAACCATGGCTGTTATCGTCAAGTACGTGGTGGAACGCAACGGAGAAGAGAAAATGACTTTTACCTCTAAAGCCGAAGCTGACGCATACGACAAAATGCTGGATATGGCTGATGAGCTTTTTGAACTGTTAGGCAAAAGCGATTTAGTTGAAGATGAAAGCAAGCAAGAAGAACTTGCAATGTACCTAGCTAAGAACAAAGAAGAAGTTCTTTATGCATTAGGTGCGAAGCGTAAACCAGCTCCGAAAAAAGCGAAGAAGCTTGAAGCGGTTGAAGACGCAGAAGAAGATGCAGCTTAATTAGCTGAAACTTTCTAAAAAACGCCAATGACACCTCTAATCAGAGTCAGTCATTGGCGTTTTTTTCACATGCTTCAAAGTGAATTGATAGACTCAAAACGCAACAGAAGGTGATAAGAGACAGCACTAAGTATCGCTGCTTTATCACCGGCAATGCCAATACTGGCAGTGATCGGTAGGCAAGGCGCTAATGAAAGTGAGCGAACAAGCGCACAGTGCACCGTTTGTTTAAATGAACATTCAAAAGGAATATTGACTGTTATATTCGTTCATTTGTGATGTTCTGCAGTATTTTCTCATTGCAGAAAAACATCTCTCAAAAGACAAGCAATATCATTTTACAGACTTTATCCCGATGCGCCCTTTCATAACGAGGGCGCTCTCTTTATGATGAACGTAATTAAATTAACTTTGCTAACGACGACGCTGGTTATTCGAGCCGCTGTTATGAAATAGCAAAATCAAGACTCAACACATGGAGATTCAACATGGCTTTCTTTTCACTTGCCTTCGGTACGGCAACCAAAAACCGCGACAATAAAATCATTGAAGCGTTCTTCCCTAGCCCACTTCTAAACCCAAGCGACGCTCTAGTAGCGGCTGTTGGTGAAGTAGCAGGTTACACTGAAGGCAACCAAGCTATCGAAATCTCTGCTGCACAAAGCGCAGAACTAGCGAAAGCATTCGCAGCAAACGACGATGCAGCAAACGCATCTTTCGCGGAAAAAGCAGCAGCATCTGAACAGCCACTTGTTCTTGTCGTTCTTGCGACAGACGAGAAGCCAGCATCTGTTGCTGAAGGCTTCCTAAAACTGCAACTCATCTCTTACCGTCTAGTTCAACCACACGGTACAGTACTTGACGGCATCTTCGGTCTACTGCACAACATAGCATGGACAAACGAAGGTCCAATCGATCTTCCTGAACTGGCTGAGCGTCAAATCGAAGCTCGCCTTGCAGGTCGTGCTCTATCTGTAGATTGCGTAGACAAATTCCCTAAAATGGTGGATTACGTCGTACCAACAGGTATTCGTATTGCTGACACTTCCCGTGTTCGTCTTGGCGCACATGTGGGTGAAGGTACAACAGTCATGCACGAAGGTTTCATCAACTTCAACGCTGGTACAACTGGCGTAAGCATGGTTGAAGGTCGTATCTCTGCAGGTGTTGTTGTCGGTAACGGTTCAGACATCGGTGGCGGCGCTTCTATCATGGGTACTTTGTCTGGTGGCGGTACTATGGTTATCTCTATCGGCGAAAACTGCCTACTAGGCGCAAACGCAGGTCTTGGCTTCCCAATGGGCGACCGTTGTACTGTTGAGTCTGGTCTATATGTAACGGCTGGTACGAAAGTTCGCATGCTAGATAAAGAAGGTAACGAAGTAGAAATCATTAAAGCTCGCGACCTAGCTGGCGTTTCTGATCTGCTGTTCCGTCGCAACTCGATCACTGGTCAAATAGAGTGTCTAGCGAACAAGTCTGCTGTTGAACTGAACAGCGAACTACACAGCAACAACTAATCAAGTATCCGATGCTAGAAATACGAAGCCGCTGGGGTGAAATCCAACGGCTTTCTTCATTCTTTTGCTAGTATCCAAAAGTATGTCCTCCCCTTAATCCACTAACATACACACTTTCTAACAAATCCATCTTATCCTGTGACACATGGCAGAAACAGCTCAGAGGAGCAAATTCCCTGCTAACACCTAACTAAATGGCCATGACATTTTGAACAGTGTTTTATTATTTTGTATAATCATCTCAATTGATCCACTCATTTCGAACAAAATTCTCATGCACAGTTTAAAAAAACTCCACAATCTATCAAAGAAAGTTCACCCGCATTGTTATGGAGTAGACTACCTTCGTAAAAACATTCGATTTGTTATGTGGGGATTACTCAATCGCCAAGTTACCCAAGGAATGTTCGATTTACAGAAGGATAAAAAACTAACAGCAGTCTTTGAAAACGACTACAAGCTCTTTGAAAAGCCATTGAAACCATTCATCTCTCCTAGTTTCTCATCTACCCAAAGGCTAGAGCTGATACGATCGCATTTTCAAATTTTAACTGATAAGTTTGATAGCAAAGTTATCAACCTTTATGAAAAACCATTCGAGATAACAACCTTCAAAGATCGGAATGGTCAACCTTACAGGATTGAGCTTTATCCAGGTGAGTCAAGAGAGGGGTCTATCGGCATTAAGCTTGTAGAATTGCATTCTGGCCAGACCATATATTCAATTACGTGTAACCTCTCTGAAGATGAAAATGACAGAGTGTTACACATAGGTTGCTTACAAGGAACCAACCGTCATGTCATTGATAGTCAGATTAAGATTAAAGAAATAACTCGAACACTTCACGGCCTTCGCCCTAAAGCTCTAATGCTCAATTTGAGCTTAATGTTTGCTAGGTATTTTGAAGTGAACAAAGTGATCGCAGTATCAAATAAAGGTCATGTATATCAAGCTTTGCGATACTTGGGTTCAAAAAGAGGTGCTATTAGCAGTGATTATGACTCTTTGTGGGAAGAGGTGGGCGGACAAAAAGTGAGTAAGTTCTTTTATCAGATTCCAGTTAAATTAGAGCGCAAAGACCTGACTCATTTAAAAAGAAGTAAGCGTAACCTCTACTCAAAAAGGTACGCTCTACTTGATAAATTGGAGGAGGATCTGACTGAGTCTTTATCAAGAATTGCCTTACCAAACGAATCAAGCAATTCAATTATTTGAACCGAAGTGATGTCATCCACTCTGAGAGTAAATAGACAATGATAAAAAACAATTTCCTCGTTTATAATAACAATTAATTGTTGAGCAACCTTCAAACATACTGACCAAATGAACAAAAAAGCGCAGATATTTCGATCTGCGCTTTTGACTTCTGCTTAATCTAATCAGATTAACACAGCATGATTAACCCACGTTCTTACGTGCGTTTTGGAACATACGCATCCAAGCACCATTCTCGCCCCAACCTTCTGGAGACCAAGAGTTAGCCACTGTGCGGAATACACGCTCTGGGTGAGGCATCATGATAGTCACGCGGCCATCCGTCGTTGTTAAACCTGTGATAGCGTTTGGCGAACCGTTCGGGTTGTTCGGATATTGCTGCGTTGGGTTACCGTGGTTATCAACATAACGTAAAGCAACCGTGCCTGAATTTTCAATCGCGTTTAGGTGGTCGTTATCACGCACCTCTACGCGGCCTTCACCGTGAGAAACTGCGATTGGCATACGAGAACCTTCCATGCCGTCGAAGAATACAGAATCTGATTTCTGAACTTCAACTAGGCTGAAACGTGCTTCAAAACGCTCAGATTCGTTGCGAACGAAACGTGGCCAGTACTCTGCACCTGGGATTACTTCACGCAGGTTAGACAGCATCTGACAACCGTTACACACACCTAGAGAGAAGGTATCTTCGCGCTTGAAGAAGTTTTCAAATTGTTCACGAGTCGAATCGTTAAACAGAACCGACTTAGCCCAACCTTCACCAGCGCCGAGTACGTCACCGTAAGAGAAGCCACCACATGCTACAAGGCCGTTGTACTCATCCAGTACCGCTTGACCGGTAAGAATGTCGCTCATGTGAATATCAGTCGCTTCGAAACCTGCACGGTCGAACGCTGCTGCCATTTCAACGTGAGAGTTAACACCCTGCTCACGTAGAATCGCCATCTTAGGTTTAGCGCTCGTGTTGATGAACGGTGCAGCGATATCTTCATTAACATCGAAACTCAGTTTTACGTTCAGACCTGGATCTGAGTTGTCTTTCTTCGCTTCATGTTCTTGGTCAGCACAAACTGGGTTATCACGTAGACCTTGCATCTTATGCGTCGTCTCAGCCCAGATAGTACGTAATTCAGTACGGTTACGTTCAATCACGACAGACTCACCAGACTTAATCACTAGCTCATCAGATGCTTCAACAGAACCGATTACGTGTGAACACGCTTCTAGGCCGTTTGCTGCAAGAGTTGAAAGAACAGCGTCTAGGTCGTCGTTACGAACTTGGATTACCGCACCTAGCTCTTCGTTGAATAGTGCAGCTAGAGTATCTTCGCCTAGAGCTGCAATATCAGCATTAACACCACAGTGACCTGCGAATGCCATCTCAGCAAGAGTAACGAATAGACCGCCATCGCCTTTATCGTGGTAAGCCACTACTTGGTCGTTAGCAACTAGTGCTTGAACGCCTTCGTAGAAACCTTTCAGTTGTGCTGCGTTGTCTACGTCTGCAGGCTTATCACCAAGCTGCTTGTAAACTTGCGCTAGTGCCGTTGCACCTAGACGGTTCTTGCCATTACCTAGGTCGATAAGAACTAGTGAAGTGTCGCCAAGTCCTTCAAGGTTATCAGGGGTGCGAAGCTGAGGCGTAGTCGTCTTACGAACATCTTCAACACGAGCAAATGCAGTGATAACAAGAGATAGCGGAGACGTTACTTCTTTCTGCTCGCCGTTCTCTTCCCACTTCGTCTTCATTGACATTGAGTCTTTACCTACTGGGATAGTTAGACCCAGTGCTGGACATAGCTCCTCACCAACGGCTTTCACCGCTTCGTAAAGGCCTGCATCTTCACCTGGGTGACCCGCTGGAGACATCCAGTTCGCCGACAGTTTAATGTGTTTGATATCGCCGATGTTAGTCGCTGCGATGTTTGTGATTGCTTCACCAACCGCTAGGCGAGCCGATGCGCCGAAGTCTAGTAGTGCCACTGGCGTACGCTCACCAAGAGACATCGCTTCGCCATGGTAAGAGTCGTAGCTTGCTGCCGTTACCGCACAGTTAGCAACAGGAACCTGCCATGGGCCAACCATTTGGTCACGAGCAACAAGGCCAGTTACCGAACGGTCACCGATAGTAATAAGGAATGTTTTCTCTGCGACAGTTGGTAGGCGAAGAACACGGTCAACCGCTTCGTTCATTTCGATACCAGAACGGTCAATCGCTGGGTTGTTCGCTTTTAGCGTTTTCGCATCACGGTGCATCTTAGGTGTTTTACCTAATAGGATGTCCATTGGCATGTCGATTGGCGTGTTGTCGAAGTGTGAATCTTCAAGTTTAAGTTCACGCTCTTCCGTCGCTTTACCAACCACTGCGTAAGGTGCACGTTCACGCTTACAAATAGCGTCGAACGTTGCCATGTCTTTGTCTGCAACCGCCATTACGTAACGCTCTTGAGATTCGTTACACCAGATTTCAAGTGGACTCATACCCGGCTCATCGTTTGGCACGTCACGTAGGTTGAAGATACCGCCACGCTCGCCATCGTCTACTAACTCAGGAAGTGCATTTGAGATACCGCCAGCGCCCACATCGTGGATGAATGCGATTGGGTTCGCATCACCTAGCTGCCAACAACGGTCGATAACTTCCTGACAACGACGTTCCATCTCTGGGTTTTCACGTTGTACCGAAGCGAAATCGAGATCTTCAGAAGAAGAACCAGAATCCATTGAAGATGCCGCACCGCCACCAAGGCCGATGTTCATTGCTGGACCACCTAAAACGATTAGGCTTGCACCTACTGGGATCTCTCTCTTCTGAACGTGCTCGTCACGGATGTTACCAAGACCACCAGCCAGCATGATTGGCTTGTGGTAACCACGTACTTCTTCACCTGCGTGAGAGTTTACTTTCTCTTCGTAAGTACGGAAGTAGCCGAGTAGGTTTGGACGACCAAATTCGTTGTTGAATGCCGCGCCACCAAGAGGGCCTTCAAGCATGATATCCAATGCAGTAACAATACGACTTGGTTTACCAAAATCTGTTTCCCAAGGTTGAACAAAGTTCGGGATCTTAAGGTTAGATACAGAGAACGCTACAAGACCAGCTTTTGGCTTACCACCGATACCTGTTGCGCCTTCATCACGGATTTCACCGCCTGAACCTGTTGATGCGCCCGGCCATGGAGAGATAGCCGTTGGGTGGTTGTGCGTTTCAACTTTCATCAAGATGTGTGTTTTCTCTTGGTGGTAGTTGTACTGGCGAGTTTCTGGATCTGGGAAGAAACGACCTACTTCAGAGCCTGTCATAACAGCTGCGTTATCTTTGTATGCAGAAAGTACGTTATCAGGCGTCACTTCAAACGTATTTTTGATCATTTTAAACAGAGATTTTTCTTGCATAACGCCGTCGATAGTCCAGTCAGCGTTGAAGATCTTGTGACGACAGTGCTCTGAGTTCGCTTGTGCAAACATCATTAGCTCGATATCAGTCGGGTTACGTTCAAGCTTAGTTACAAAGCTTTCAAGTAGGTAATCAATCTCATCTTCTGCAAGAGCAAGACCTAGGGTAACGTTTGCTTCTTCAAGCGCTTTACGGCCGCCTGTAAGAAGATCAACTTCCGCATAAGGTGCCGGTTCAGCAACGGTGAACAATGCTGCCGCAGATTCGAAGTCAGTGAAAACCACTTCCATCATACGATCGTGAAGAATCGCTTTCAGTTCAACCAGTTGAAGCTCAGAAAGTTCTGTTGATGTCTCGATGTAAAAAGCGGTACCGCGCTCAAGGCGAACGACTTTATCAAGACCACAGTTGTGAGCGATGTCTGTCGACTTTGAAGACCAAGGAGAAATAGTACCTGGACGAGGAGTAGCAAGTAGCAGTAAACCTTCAGGTTCATGCTCTTCAATCGTTGGACCATAAGTCAGTAGCTTTTCTAGCTTCTCAACTTCAGACGCGTCTAGGTCTGCTGTTAAATCAGCAAAGTGGGCAAACTCAGCGTAAATACCTGTTACAGGCAAGCTTAATTCACGACAAAGCTCTAAAAGCTTGTTTACACGAAACTCAGATAGAGCTGGGGAGCCACGCAAAATTCTCATGTACTTAGGTCTCTTATGCAGTTGATTAAGGTGATATTGGAATAAATTCAGTGGGTTAAAGAGGAAACCTAACTGTTTTCTTCGAAGCTATTCCCCAAGATTTAAAAACCTATGCCGATTCCACCTCTTCAATGCGAGCGCATTATAAAGCATTTTTTTTTGTGACGTAACACCAAAAGCAACCGTTTGCGTGATTTTTTTTCATGTTTCTGAGCAAATGGTGTTTTTGCTGCATTTATCACCACTTTTACATCTGTTTAATGAAACCTACTTTGCCAGTCTGGCGGGGTTTGGTATAAAGGGGCTCCACTTTTCGAGATTTCATTTTGATGCCTAATTTTTCTCTCATCTTTTTCTCTAAGTCCTTTCTGCTGGTTATCGCTCTGTTTGGGCTAACCGCATGCCAGATTGAGTCTGAGCCTAAAAGTGTCCTCGAGCAGATACGAGAGCGTGGCGTGCTTCGTGTCGGTACTCTGAATAACCAACTCTCTTATTACATCGGTCCCGATGGCCCTGCTGGTCTCGATTACGAATTGGCCCGTGAGTTTGCACAAGAACTGGGGGTTAAGCTTGAAGTTAAACCGGCTTACCGCCTATCCGGCCTCTTTCCCGCTTTAAAGAAAGGCGAGATCGACCTTATCGCTACAGGGTTAACACAAAACAACAAGCTGACACGTGCTTATCGTGCAGCGCCGGCTTATTACTATGTAAGCCAACAGGTGGTGTACAAAAAAGGCCAATGGCGTCCAAGAAACCTTGTTCAACTGATCAAGTTTGAGAACGAGCGCCAGGCTGAATTCATCAAAGCGCAAGCTGAATCAGAAGACGCATCACATAAGGAGACTCTGACGCCCTCTTTAGTTGTGGTCAAAGACTCGCACTTCGAACCAACACTTAAGCAATTACAGAACACGCACCAAGACTTCATCTACGAAGCAGTTAAAGATGCTGATATCAATGACTTGCTAAAAGAAGTATCAACAGGCGAGCGCCTATTCACGGTTGCCGACTCAATCGAGCTATCGCTGGCACAACGCCTATACCCAGACGTAGCGCTGGCGTTCGAGCTAACGGAAGACCAGCCTATCTCTTGGTACTTAGAGAAGTCTGAAGATGAAAGCCTTTACGCATTGCTGATTGAGTTCTTCGGCAATCTAAAACAGTCTGGTCAACTTGCTTTGCTAGAAGAAAAGTACATTGGTCACATTGGCACTTTTGACTACGTTGATACTCGTGCCTTTATCCGCGCACTTGACAGCAAGCTACCCAAATGGTCACCACTGTTTCAGAAGTATTCGCAAGAGTTTGACTGGCGTTTGATTGCCGCACTAGCATATCAAGAGTCGCACTGGAACCCAGTCGCACGCTCACCAACTGGTGTTCGTGGCATGATGATGCTGACACTGCCGACAGCGAAGAGCGTTGGTGTGACCAACCGTCTCGACCCTAAACAGTCGGTACAAGGTGGTGTTGAATATCTGCGCCGTATCGTGAACCGAGTACCAGATTCAATCACGCAACACGAGAAAATCTGGTTTGCGCTTGCTTCATACAACGTCGGTTACGGACACATGATGGACGCACGCCGCTTAACCAAAGCGCAAGGCGGAGATCCTGATGCTTGGGGTGATGTAAAAGACAGACTACCTCTACTAAGACAGAAGAAATACTACAGCCAAACTCGCTATGGTTATGCCCGTGGTGATGAAGCTAGAAACTACGTAGAGAACATTCGTCGTTATTACCAAAGCATCATCGGCCACGTTAATAAGCGTAATAAAGAACAAGAGGAGAGTCTTGAAGGGTTGATCGTTATTCCACCTTTAGAAACTTCTGGGGCTGAATCCAGCATCAGCGCTGCAGAATCAACAGTAAGTGGTTCTGAGTCTTCGAAATAGAAACCAAAAGAGCAATGCCTTCCCGCATTGCTCTTTTTTATTGCGCTTTCTATCGCTTACACAGAGGAGTGATGTGGATAAAAGACCGTGATAAAGGCTATGTCATATTACAGTAATAATCGCCCCTTATAACGACTCACCACAATCAAAATTAGCGTTCTGTTGCGCTAGGCCATTGGCCGAAGTTAGAGGCTTAAGAATAGAGTTGCTCTTCTAAGTCAGCTTCGCGCGACAGAACAAACAGACGAATCACACTATAATTAAATCGTTAGTCCAAACGACACAGTTAGACGACCAATAGGAAATCATTGAAATGATGAAGAAACTGAAATCGAAACGCCTTGATAAGACAGTTGCTGCAAACCGTCGTAAGCGTATGCTATTAAATAATAAGAAGAAGATCATTTGGCGTAACCGTGCTTTCATGCAGATGCTTGCCGAGTAAACGCATGACCAAGTAAGTTTGTTTGGCACTCTAACGGTGAGAGTGCCTTAGTCTCACTGCTATTTCTTTTTACGAGCCTTGTCAGCTTCCAGCTGCTGCTCTTCCAACAAACGCTCTTGCTTGCGCTTCTCTTTTATCTCTTTGCGACGTCGCTTGAAAAACGCCTGTAATTGCTCGCGACACTCATCCTCTAATAGGCCGTGTTCAACATCGGCATAGTGATAAGAAGCTTGGCTTTCAAACAAGTTCAACACCGTCCCTGCCGCACCTGCTTTTAGATCTGGCGCGCCAAAAACAATGCGCTTAACTCGGCTATGTAACAAGGCACCGGCACACATAGGACATGGCTCAAGCGTGACATACAAGGTGGTATCAAGCAGCCGATAATTTTCCAGAACCTGCCCCGCTTTGCGCAAGGTCTCCACTTCAGCATGTGCTGTTGCGTCATGGCTGCCAATCGAACGGTTCCACCCTTCGGAGATAATCTCACCACCTTTTACCAGTACGGCACCAACAGGTACCTCTCCCTCACTCTCCGCTTTTTTGGCCACTTCGATAGCTCGTCGCATGAAGATTTCATCTTGAGGGGTGAATTGATGGTCTGACAAAGGGGACTCCAAAAACAAACAATAGAAACAAAAAAGGTATGCGATGAAGCATACCTAATATTAGTGATGATGCACAACAAAGAGGTGATGAACAATAACCACGAGCTAGATAATAGAGGTTAGTTTTTAATTTTAACTATATCTTTATCTCTTTCTAAATAATAGAAAAAGCCCGCACATTTCGGTGCGGGCTTGGAAATGAATAAAGCTTAATTTTGCTTAGTTCAATCTTACATTGTGTAAGTGTAAGGTGCTTGGATACCTAGTGGAATACCAAGAGCCCAGTAAGCTAGCAGGAAGATAGACCAACCGATTAGCATTGCAATCGAGAATGGCATCATTAGAGAGGCTAGAGTACCGATACCTGTAGACTTAACGTAGCGTTGGCAGTAAACAACAACCAGTGGGAAGAACACCATTAGTGGAGAGATGATGTTAGACACTGAGTCACCAACACGGTAAGCAGCTTGAGATAGCTCAGGAGAGATACCCACAACCATTAGCATTGGAACTAGGATTGGACCGATAAGTGCCCACTTAGCCGAAGCTGAACCAACAAGAAGGTTAACTGAAGCCGTTAGTAGAATCATACCAACGATTGTCGCTTCACCAGGAAGGTCCATCGCTTTCAGGCCTTCAGCACCGTAAAGTGCCAGCATAGTACCGATGTTTGATTGACCGAATGCCGATAAGAACTGTGCACAGAAGAACGACATTACAATATACGCGCCCATCGTAGCCATTGTCTCAGACATCGCCTTGATTACGTCATTGCTGTTCTTAAATGTACCCGCAACGCGGCCGTAAACGATACCTGGGATGATGAACAGGATGAAGATAAGAGGAACGATAGACTTCATCACTGGTGCAGAGAATGCTGTTAGCTCACCTTCAGGAGAACGCAGTGCAGAGTTCTCAGGGATTAGAGCCGCAACAAGCAGACCAATACCAGCAACCATTGCCCAACCTGCGTATTTGAATGCTTTTGATTCGATTGCAGTGAACGTACCTAGATCAGGTGCTTCTTCAGCATCTTCATCAACTGGCGTGTTCGCTAGGCGAGGTTCGATGATCTTCTCAGTTACGTACCAACCGATAGAAACAATAAGAACTGAAGATAGGCCAGTAAAAAAGATGTTCGCTAGAGGGTTAATCACGTATTCAGGGTCAAGAACGTTTGCCGCTGTTTGCGTGAAACCAGCTAGTAGTGGGTCGATACCCGAAGGAATGAAGTTCGCAGAGAAACCACCAGATACACCAGCAAATGCTGCTGCAATACCCGCTAGAGGGTGACGACCCGCAGCGTGGAAGATGATACCGCCAAGAGGAATTACTAGCACATAACCTGCATCAGCTGCTGTGTGAGACACGATAGCAACCAAGATTAGCATTGGTGTAAGTAGCTTAGCTGGCGTGAAGTTCAGCATTTTCTTAAGGCCAGTCGTAATGAAGCCTGAAGAGTCTGCAACGCCAACACCTAGCATAGCAACAAGTACGATGCCTAGTGGTGCGAAGCCTGTGAACGTAGTAACCATATTCGCTAGGAAGCTAGCAAGCGCTTCACCTGTCAGTAGGTTATTTACTTCTAGAGCAGCACCCGTTTGAGGGTTGATTAGATCGAATGAAAGATTCGACAAAAGTGCAGATGCTACCCATACGATAATTAGAGCCCAGAAGAACAGGATTGCTGGATCTGGAATTTTGTTTCCGGCGCGTTCAATGAAGTTTAGAAAGCGATCCATTCCACTGCTCTTGTCAGTCGATGGTGCTTTTTTTACGGCTTGGTTACTCATTGTAACTCCATATGTGATGTTGTTTGTTTAGGCCTAATATAAATTTTTACCACGGCCTATTGGTACTGCATATATTCTATTAAAAGCCCCCATAAAAAGCACAAGATTCCACCCTAAATTCCACAAATGGAGACATATTTTGCAAAAACACCATACAACTACAACAATATAAAAACACAAAAAACACCACTCCATATACATGGATTTAACCAGTAATTAAACAATGTCCGAGGAGTGAAAATTGTCCATAAAAGGAGTGGCGTAAGCCTTGGCATGCAGTAAACGTTTGCTTAGGGATCAGTCAAACTCACTGTATTTCGAGAGCATAGTTTCGAGGTGAATACTTTGCGTACGGTTCATACGATCTTGCCATGCGATTGTGACAATAATGTTTTTGAGGGCACCAGATAAGGCTCCGCTCGCATTAGTAACTTCACATGTCATCGAATATGCAGAACCCGATAAACCGGATAACGGTTCTGAACTCACGATGTTGAGACAGTAGCTCGACTGATTTAGTTCCTCAAAGGGAATCAGCCCTACCGCACCACTAACATTGAGCGCGCGTGTTCGATAAAACTCCATCTGCCTTTCTGCAAAATGCAAAGCTTCGACACTCTGGAGCGCATGATCCGACTTTTGTTCCGCATACACCTGTAATTTAACCAGCCCTAACGACGCAACGCCAATCAGCAGAAAAGAGATAAGTACCTCGAGTAAACTGAAGCCAGAATTATTAGAAATCATTCCACGAACCTCGCTGCCATTGGTAAGTTAAAGGCGGGTCACTTGGGTTCGAATCCGCACGGAAATCCATGTCCATATCCCCCACAATGGTCGTCAATCCCGAGGGAGAATCAAAGATAAGGCCACCAGAAGGTAAACCGGAGGCAAACTGAATCCCGACACTCTTTTTAATCACGCTAGCCTCATCGATGTCTTTGATAAAAGGCGCAAACACGTTGTTACCCGCAAGCGAGTTCCAAAAGTTATCGACTCGCGTTTTCACATGGCTCTTTTGGTAATCAACCAAGTGATAAATCACCCCGTTGTAGGTCATGGAGCCATTCAGCGCGAGCACACCATCTTGAATCACGAGAAGTTGAGAGGAGTTATTTGCAGCTACTACCGCTGCATTGATATGACAGTTCCCCTCAATCCACAGCCCTTTGGTTTCGCCTATAGTAAAGTGGTCCATGATCTCATGGCCACACTCCGTCGCGTTCAATAGCTGAACATACTTAAACAAGTCCGTATCTTGCGACAGGTCGAGAATGTTTTGTTCCGTTCTAGCCATGCCAAAGAAGGTGTAAAACGGATTCATATTAGGATCTGGATTGAAGTCTTTCTTGAACGGCGGTGGGTTGGTTCCTTGAAAATAATCAGGGGCATAGATCGAATAGGAACTACCGGAAGTGCCTTTCGGTATCGCCGTTTTATAATCGCTATGACAAACGCCATCGAAACCAGAAAAGGGACCATCAACAGTAGGATTAAGGACTTCTAACCCCAAAACCTGCCCTGAATCATCGTGAGTAGCATCATATTGATAAGTAAACAGATCAGCAAAAGAGACACTGACACACTCATATTCATTACCACTGATTGGCTCTTCTTTCGCTGTTGGTTTGAGACTTAACGTACCAACTATCTCTATTGGTCCTGTCGACTGAATTGCTCCCGTTCCTAACTGGGACTGTTCTCTTATCGTTTTAAAAAGGGAGTTGGTGTTCGAAGAAGACATCACCAAATACGTACTAGAGCTAGCCGTGCTCGACACATCGATTTGAGGCTGGTTTTGATAAGGAGAGCACCAACCCGCAAAGTCTGCTGGGCGAGTACTGGTATCTTGTATATCAGCAACACTTTTTTCTAATTCAAGTAGATAAGCGTAAGTACACTCCAGTCCACCTTCCGATCGCCAATGTGCTTGCCTGCCTTGAACTTCATTTTGAGCCACTTTCACCTGATGGAAAATGCTTCGATAGGAGCCTAACGTCACGACTAATGCTCCAAGCAAAAGCACCGATGTAATCAACAATGTCACTACGCCATGCTGCTTTGCATAATTCCTCATTGCCAATTCCTCTGCTTAATAGAAACAGACACTGACTTGGTCACCGCAGCTGTTGGAATTGATGCAGTTATACTGATATCCGTGAGCGTGCTCTTTATCGAGTTCTGCTCTAATACCCGAGACGTAATATTGAACTCATCGACATCCATAATGGTGTCATCGAACAGTGAATAGCAGCCAGTAACCTGTTCAAACGTGGGGATCGCCTCTGATACCGTGGTGCCTTTCTCACATATTTGCAGTTTGGTGCCGTTTTTTTGGTAAACAATATTACGATAGTTTTTATTGTCGCTCGAACCCTCTCTAAAATAAACAAAGCCGACCGCAACGCCACCACTCACTTGAATCGTATTGCTTGCACCAGATAACTTGATTGAGTAACCGTTTGAGCCGTCGTAACCCGCTCGTTGGATATCTTCTTTCATCACTTGTATGGTGCTAGTTAGGTTTTGTAGCAGCAGTAACTCAATGCCCTTGTCCTTGGCTATTCTCTGCCCTGTAATAAAAACACTGCCGATAATCGAGATAACGAAGATACCAATAACAGAGGCCACCATTAACTCAACCAATGAAGTGCCTTGTTGCTTGCTGAGTCCTACCACTACGGACTTAACACGCATCATAGCCATACTGCGCACTCGACTCACCACACACTTTTATGCGCCCGGGAGGGCTAGATAATTTAATCAATAAACGGTCGGCTGAAGATGTATTGGGAGAAATATAGATCGTGCCTCTGGCTGGTCTCCCCCTGACACTCTCAAAGCTAATCCTTTCACCTGTGTAGTTGTGAGAAAACGAGACATCGCGAAATGGTTCGCCCGACAACTGCAGTAAAGTTTCTCCAGTGAGATCTTCAGTCGGCTTCAACCTTACCGTCCAATCACCAGTCGATTGCACTTCATTTTTTGCGGTAGAAAAATGCACCCAGAGATCCTGATTCCTTTTCACCGATTCAGACTTAGCTTGAATTAAGAAACCGTTGAGCTCCCCTGCCAACCGCTGCATCTTGACGGATTGAGTCACCGAACTAAAACTCGGGGCAGCCGTCGCTATCAGTATCGACAGTACCGATGCCGTTATTAACAGCTCTAATAAAGTAAACCCGCGAGTCATTTCCCAAATTCCTATGTAATTCAGTGCGTAACCGTATTTAATCTTGCAGCGATGCTACCACCGGAGAAGAATGTACTGAGTTATAAAAGGAAACTACTCGCGATGATTCGAAAAAATATATGCAACAGTAACAAAACAAGCATGAGAGGGATGACATTGATCGAGTTATTGCTGGCTGTGATCATCGTGGGAATACTTGGTGCAATCGCCTACCCGAGTTATACCAAGCACATCATGAAGGCCCATCGTGTCACCGCGTTGGCCGACCTGACCAAGATACAATTAGAGTTGGAAACCCTATACATGGGCGATTATGCCTCTGCAGCGCAAGGGATTATTTCCGCCGGGACATGCAGTTTTTGCGATACCGATACAAGCCGATACACGCTCGCTATCTCAGCAAGCAGCACCACCTATACTATTCAAGCTGAGCCGCACGCCCCACAGACAAACGATGACTGCTTAGACTCAAAGACTGATATTTTGGAGCTACACCACTTTGGTGTCTCAGAGCCAGAAGCGTGTTGGAAATAACGAGGCAAGACAATGAAGCTAATGTGTCACCTCTTTTCTCTTTTCAACAGACACAAAAAAGCCTGCTACATGAGCAGGCTTTCTATTTTCGTCATTAAGTTAAAGTATCGATAACTTAATATTTCAATAACCTAATTACTTAGTTAGGTCATCGAAGAAGTTTTTAACGCCACTGAAGAAACCTTCAGACTTAGGCTTATGCTTGCTTGCCGCTTCGCCGCCACATGTCTCTTCAAACTCACGTAGAAGTTCTTTCTGACGAGAGCTTAGCTTAACTGGCGTCTCAACCACTAGCTTAACGATTAGGTCACCCACACCGCCGCCACGAACGCCTTTCACGCCTTTGCCACGCATACGGAACATACGGCCCGTTTGTGTCTCTTCTGGCACTTTAAGGTTCACACGACCATCCAGTGTTGGAACTTCAACTTCACCACCTAGAGCTGCCATAGAGAAGCTTACTGGTACTTCGCAGTAAAGGTTGTTGCCATCACGTTCGAAGATGTTGTGCTCTTTTACGTGAACTTGCACGTACAGGTCGCCAGCTGGAGCGCCTTGCTCTCCCGCTTCACCTTCGCCAGATAGACGAATACGATCGCCAGTATCAACACCAGCAGGGATCTTAACACTAAGTGTTTTCGTCTTCTGCTTACGGCCTTGACCGTGACAAGAGTTACATGGGTCTTTGATGATCTTGCCTTTACCGTTACAAGTAGGACAAGTCTGCTGAACCGCGAAGAAACCTTGACGCATTTGTACTTGGCCGTGTCCATGACAAGTGCCACAAGTTTGCGCAGAAGAGCCTTTCTTCGCGCCGCTACCATCACAAGTGTCACATTCAACCAGTGTTGGTACTTCAATCTCTTTAGATACGCCACGAACTGCTTCTTCTAGAGTCAGTTCCATGTTGTAACGTAGGTCTGAACCACGTTGTGCACGTTGTTGACCGCCACCACGACGACCGCCGCCGAAGATGTCGCCAAATACGTCACCGAAGATATCGCCAAAGTCACCTTGACCGCCGCCGAAACCGCCGCCACCCATGCCGCCTTGTTCAAAAGCTGCATGGCCGTATTGGTCGTAAGCTGCTTTCTTTTGAGGATCGGTTAGGATCTCGTACGCTACTTTTACTTCTTTAAATTTGTCCGCTGCGCTCTCATCACCCTGGTTACGGTCCGGGTGGAATTTCATTGCTAAGCGCTTGTACGCTTTTTTAATATCGCGCTCTGATGCATCGCGGCTTACGCCTAATACTTCGTAAAAATCACGTTTTGACATGTTCTAGGTCACCAAATAATTGCTACTACCAAAAAGTAACTTCAGTAGTCTGTGTATCAATCTAGATAAAGGTTCGAGATTCGAGATTCGAGATTCGAGATTCGAGATTCGAGATTCGAGAGCCATTATCTAGATTGACAAGCTTAAATACAAATATACGGGCGTGAGAGTTTCCTCTGACGCCCGCACTAGTAAGTCATTGAGACTATGTAATTTCTAAGCAGGTAGCTCAACCTCTAACATGAAATTAAGCTACTCTGTGACGAAATTATTTTTTGCCGTCTTTAACTTCTTCAAACTCTGCGTCAACCACATCGTCGTCTTGCTTAGGTTGCTCACCCGCTTCAGCGCCAGCTTGCTGTGCTTGAGCTTGTTGTTGAGCAATTTCCATTAGCTTCTGAGCTGCTTGCATAAGTTCTTGAACTTTAGCGTCGATAGCTTCTTTGTCGTCACCAGACTTAACTTCTTCTAGTGCCGCGATAGCTGCTTCGATCTTCTCTTTCTCGTCTGCAGGTAGAGCTTCACCAGCTTCTTCTACTTGCTTCTTAGTACCATGAATCATTTGGTCAGCTTGGTTACGAGCAGTTACTAGCTCTTCGAACTTCTTGTCCGCTTCTTTGTTAGCTTCTGCTTCTTGTACCATTGCTTCGATCTCTTCCTCAGACAGACCGCCTGATGCTTGGATAGTGATCTTCTGCTCTTTACCAGTCGCTTTATCTTTCGCAGATACGTTTAGGATACCGTCAGCATCTAGGTCGAAAGTTACTTCGATTTGTGGCATGCCACGTGGTGCTGGTTGGATACCTTCTAGGTTGAACTGACCAAGAGACTTGTTGTAAGTCGCTTGCTTACGCTCACCTTGTAGTACGTGGATAGTTACCGCGCTTTGGTTGTCTTCAGCTGTAGAGAACACTTGATCCGCTTTTGTAGGGATAGTTGTGTTTTTCTCGATTAGCTTAGTCATTACGCCACCCATCGTTTCGATACCGAAAGATAGAGGAGTAACGTCTAGAAGTAGTACGTCTTTAACGTCACCAGCTAGTACACCACCTTGAACTGCAGCACCCATTGCTACTGCTTCGTCAGGGTTTACGTCTTTACGAGCTTCTTTACCGAAGAACTCAGCAACTTTAGCTTGAACCATAGGCATACGAGTTTGACCACCAACTAGGATAACGTCAGTGATTTCGCCTACAGATAGGTCAGCATCCGCTAGAGCAACTTTTAGAGGCTCAAGAGAACGTTGTACTAGGTCTTCAACTAGAGACTCAAGCTTCGCACGAGTCACTTTGATGTTCATGTGCTTAGGACCAGTCGCATCAGCAGTAACGTAAGGTAGGTTTACGTCAGTTTGAGTAGTAGAAGAAAGCTCGATTTTCGCTTTTTCTGCTGCTTCTTTAACACGCTGCATTGCTAGTGGATCAGTTTTAAGGTCGATACCTTGCTCTTTCTTGAACTCATCTACTAGGTAGTTGATCATGCGGTTATCGAAATCTTCACCACCAAGATGAGTGTCACCGTTAGTTGAAAGAACTTCGAAAGTCTTCTCGCCTTCTACTTCATCGATTTCGATGATAGAGATATCGAATGTACCACCACCAAGGTCGTAAACAGCGATAGTGCGATCACCGCCTTGCTTGTCTAGACCGTATGCTAGAGCAGCAGCCGTTGGTTCGTTGATGATACGTTTAACATCTAGACCAGCGATACGACCAGCATCTTTAGTTGCTTGACGTTGAGCATCGTTGAAGTAAGCAGGAACAGTTACAACTGCGCCAGTGACTTCTTCGCCTAGGAAGTCTTCAGCTGTTTTCTTCATTTTCTTAAGAACTTCAGCAGATACTTGAGGAGCAGCCATTTTTTGGCCTTGCGCTTCTACCCATGCATCACCGTTATCAGCCTTAACAATGTTGAAAGGCATGATTTCGATATCGCGTTGAACTTCTTCATCTTCAAAACGACGACCGATTAGACGCTTGATAGCGAACAGTGTGTTTTGAGGGTTAGTAACAGCTTGACGTTTTGCAGGTTGACCAACTAGCGTCTCGCCTTCTGTGTATGCGATTACTGATGCTGTTGTACGTTCGCCTTCAGCATTTTCGATTACGCGTGGTTTGTCGCCGTCAAGAACAGCAACACAAGAGTTAGTAGTACCTAAATCAATACCAATGATTTTACCCATCAGGCTATCTCCGAAATATATTCTATTAAGTTTTTGCTATACCCACTGATGTGGGGGTGGTAATTAGAGATTCAACCCTAATACACAAAATTAAAGTGCAAATACAATTTGCTTTCGTATGCACCATAGATAAGGGCTCACGATACCTTTTCAAGGGTAGAAACGGATTTTTTTACATTTATTTTAATAAAAAGAATGATTAGGTAAGAATGCATATCATTAACACACTAATAAACCCGGAATTCGATTCAAAAGCACCGTTTTTCCTTGTGTGGAAAACATCTGGTGTTGCTGTACAAGTCTTATGGCTAACGATCAACGCCAAGAAAAACTCAACGCAACCGCGCTGCTCCACAGCACCCCAAATAATATCTATCTTTATCATTCAATAAAAAACGGAGCCACTTGGGCTCCGCTTTCAATCAAGGCTTTCAACATAGACATTGTCTATAGAAGGAAGAACTTTAAATTAAGCTTCTGCTTTCTTCAGTTCAACTTCTTCGTCTGCTTCAACGCCGATTTCGTTTTCAGATTTAGCAACGATAGTGTTTACCGCTGTGTCACCCACTACGTTTGAAGAAGTACAGAACATGTCACAGATACGGTCTACAGCAGCAACGATAGCTAGACCTTCTGGTGGTAGACCTAGTTGGTGTAATAGAACACCTACCATTACTACACCACCACCTGGAACACCACCAGCACCGATAGACAGTAGCAAGATAGTTAGACCTAGAGTGAAGATATCAGCAGTGTTGATTGGCTGACCAAATGCGTTTGCTACGAACATAGTTGCTAGTGCGATGTAGATAGATACACCAGACATGTTCATTGTTGCACCTAGTGGTACACCGAAGCCCGCTACTGACTTCGATACGTTTAGCTTGTCAGTAAGAGTGCGCATTGTTACTGGGATTGTCGCGTTCGAACTTGCAGTAGATAGTGAGAATAGAACTTGCTCTCGAGTTGCACGTAGGAACTGCTTTGGAGAAATACCAGTGAATGACTTCACCATCATCGGGTAGAAGAAGAAGATCCAGAACACAAGCATTGCAACAACAAGCGCTACGTAGCCAGCTACTGACATTAGCGTGTTTGCATCCAGTGTTGCACCTAGTTGAATCATCAGAGCGAATACACCGTATGGCGCTAGGCTCATTACTAGACCGATAAGCTTCATCATGATTTCGTTAGCCATCTTGAACGTCTTGATAGCTGGGCCACCACGAGAATCAAGCGCTTGAATAGCAAGACCTGTCAGAATCGCCATGAAGATGATTTGTAGCATGTCGCCGCTTGCGAATGCTTGTACTGGGTTGCTAGGAACGATGTTCACAACAAGAGAGAAGATGTCTGGTGTTTCTGTTGTTGTAAGTGCAATCGTCTCAGAAACCGTACCTGCTAGGTTTGCACCCGCACCAGGTTGGAAGATAAGACCAATCGTTAGAGCAGCAGAGATCGCGATGATGGTGTTAATAATGTAAAGACCAAAGGTTTTACCACCAAGACGACCAAATGAACGGATATCTTTTAGTTCAACGATACCGCAAACAATAGATACATATACAAGAGGCACTACTAGCAACTTGATAAGTGATACGAACATACCACCAGCACCTTCTGCAGCACCAAGTAGGTAAGTGTCAAAAATAGCGATTCCGCTGAATAGGTACTGAATAGCAGTACCAATAATCAGGCCGATAAACAGGCCTACAAAAATCTTACTTGAGAGCGATTTATCCATCGTTCTTCTCCAGTCTGTTGTGTTTAAAATTTGTACTTTTATAGTTGTATATGCGAGTAATATCGCTATATGGCAGTGGATTTTACATACAAAGATAACAATTAAAAGCATTTGTTTACAAAAATATCACAATTGTGACATCAAAACATTTTCTTATTTACAACCAGTTTCATAACATAAAACTCTAAACCGCTGTTCTGTTTGAAATACAAAGAACGACATCCTTAATGCAGTTTGACGGACTATTTACGCGAACTCTCAAGTGGTAGGCATAAAAAAAGAGAGGCATAAGCCTCTCTTCTTATTTCACATCAACTAGTGAATTATGTTGTAACTGCTGCTCGCTTAATCAGTAAAAGGTCGAACCTTTCGCTATGCAAGCACCACTCAATTACTTAGCAACCATTACCATTGCAGGACGGACGACACGACCGTTTAGCTCGTAGCCTTTTTGCATCACGAACATAACCGTGTTTGATTCGTGATCTGGGCTTTCTTGGATAGACATCGCTTGGTGGAATTCAGGGTTGAACGCTTCACCTTCAGGGTTGATCTCTTTCAGACCGAACTTAGCAACTGTGTCCACGAATGTTTTGTGCGTAAGCTCAACACCTTCGTATAGTGGCTTAACCACTTCGTTTTCAGCGTCTGCAGCTTGCATTGCACGCTCAAGGTTGTCGATAACAGGCAGTAGGCCTTCAGCAAACTTGTTCAAAGCGAATTTACGCGCTTTATCAATTTCTTGCTCGCTACGGCGACGCATATTTTCAACTTCAGCTTTAGCGCGAAGAACAGAGTCTTGCTGCTCTTTCACTTTAGTTTCGCTAGCTAGCAATGCCGCTTCTAGTTGAGCAATCTTTGCTTCCTGCTCATCAGCAGCGTCTGCGTTTAGTTCAGCTTCTTCAACTTTTTCTGCTTCAGCAATGATCTGATCTAGTTCTTCTTCGGTTACTTTGTTTTCTTCGTTGCTCATGATATCTCCAGAATTCGTTTCCAATGCAAGTGACAGGCGGGTTTGCGCCTCAAATTGATATAAAACACTCGCATAGACGTTCAACTTGCCTTTATTATGGGGATGAAGAATTTTGATTCAAGCCTAATTCGTTTGGAAACCTTATGAAAAAGCCATTTGAAGTGATCGCCATTATTGGTAAACCTCGAGATCAGCAAGCAATTCAGACTCATAGAGAACTCTATCAGTGGCTGAGTGCAGAGGGTTATCAAGTGTTTGTTGATGACAGACTCGCCAGTATTTTAGACGATATCCCAAAAGAACATTTTTCTAGCCTGGTCGACTTAGGTAAACGCGCCGATCTCGCCATTGTAGTCGGTGGTGACGGAAACATGCTCGGCGCTGCTCGAATCTTATCTCGTTTCGATATTTCAGTTATTGGTGTGAACCGAGGTAACCTTGGCTTCCTGACCGATCTCAACCCGGAAAACTTCCAGAGCGCGTTGACCGATGTTCTCAAAGGCGAGTTCATGGAAGAAGAACGCTTCCTGCTTGAAACAGAGATCCACCGCCACGGCCAAATAAAAAGCCATAACGCGGCACTAAACGAAGCAGTACTTCACCCTGGCCAAGTCGCGCACATGATCGAGTTTGAAGTGTACATCGACGACAGCTTCGCTTTCTCGCAGCGTTCTGATGGTTTGATCGTGTCGACGCCAACTGGTTCTACCGCCTACTCGCTTTCTGGCGGCGGCCCAATCTTGTCATCAAGCTTGAATGCGATATCTTTGGTACCCATGTTTCCTCACACGCTTTCAAGCCGACCGCTTGTTGTCGATGGGAAACGTCACATTAAATTGATCGTATCGCCTGATAACCGCGGCACTCAAGAAGTCAGCTGCGATGGCCAAATCTCTCTACCTGTATCTCCAGGCGACGAAATCCACATTTACCAAAGCCCAAATGTGCTCAAGCTGATCCATCCGAAAGACTACAACTACTACCATGTCCTACGTAACAAACTGGGCTGGTCGAGTAAGCTGTTCTAGCTAAACGGCACTAGTAACAACCGAAAGTTTCAGAGGCTGACAATATTCGTCAGCCTTTTTTATTACCAAATAGGTTCCCTACTACGCTCCTTCGTCGCTATAGGGAATGACGACTACAAACAATAAACCTCATCCTAACCGTCATTCCAAAACTGAGGGACGGGGTGTCTGGAATCTCATCCACCAAAACAAATCACAAAACGATTCCCGACAACGCTCCTCCGTCGCTATAGGGAATGACGGCAGCGAACAGTAAACCTCACCCTAACCGTCATTCCAGAACCGAGGAACGAGGTGTCTGGAATCTCATCCACCAAAACAAATCACAAAACGATTCCCGACCACGCGCCTTCGTCGCTCTAGGGAATGACAGCTACGGACAGTAAACCTCACCCTAACCGTCATTCCAGAACCGAAGGCAGAGGTGTCTGGAATCTCTTTTCGTAAATAGACCTCAATATCAAGCACCTACAAACGAAGTTTGATTTGATCGAACTCACAAAAAATTTTCACCTGCCGGCTTTACTGTATAAAGAAACAGTATATACTGAACTTATATACAGTATTGTTCAATTATACAGGTAAATAAAAATGCTGGCTCATTTAAGTGTTAATAATTTCGCTATTGTTAAGTCTTTACAGCTAGAACTTTCTAAAGGCATGACAACAATCACTGGGGAAACTGGTGCGGGTAAATCTATTGCAATCGATGCTTTAGGTTTGTGTCTTGGAGGGAGATCTGATGCAGGAATGGTTAGACAAGGTGAAGAAAAAACCGAAGTCAGTGCTGCTTTCTTACTTGAGAACAATCTGCACGCAACTCGCTGGTTAGAAGATAACGAACTTCTAGACGGCACCGAATGTATCCTGCGCAGAACCATCTCTAAAGAAGGTCGCTCGCGTGCATTCATTAACGGTAGCCCGGTTCCTCTTTCACAATTGAAATCCCTAGGACAACTGCTGATCAACATTCATGGTCAGCACGCGCATCACCAGCTGATGAAAAGCGACTACCAAATGGCAATGCTTGACCAATACGCGGGCCATTTAAACCTATTGAAATCGACACGTAACGCTTATCAAACTTGGCGCCAAGCAGACAATCACCTAAAAGAGTTACGTGAAAACAGCCAACAAAACCAAGCTCAGAAACAGCTTCTTGAATACCAAATCAAAGAGTTAAACGAGTTATCTATTGGGGAGGAAGAATATGAAGAGCTCGAACAAGAGCATAAGCGCCTCGCCAATAGCGGAGAATTGGCCTCAACCTGCCAGCAAGCTATCGAACTTATTTACGAAGGTGAAGAAGTTAATGCGCTTGGTATTCTGCAATCGGCCAATCACTCCCTAATTCAATTAGCAGAATTAGACGAGCGACTTGCTGAGCTACCAAATATGCTGTCTGAAGCCATTATTCAGATTGAAGAGACCAACAGCGAGCTAAGAACTTACCTTGATAGCATCGATGTCGATCCAGGTCGCATGGCTTACGTTGAGGAGCGCTTCTCTAAAGTGATGTCGATGGCACGTAAACACCACGTATTGCCTGAAGAGCTGTATAAACACCATCAAGACTTACTACAACAAGTTGAAGCCTTGGACTGCTCTGATGAAAAGCTTGAAGAGTTAGCGAATGACGTTGAAAACCAATACCAATCATTCGTAGAAAAATCTGAGAAGCTGCATAAATCTCGCGTTCGTTACGCGAAAGAGCTTAACAAGCTGATCACGCAAAGCATGCACGAGCTCAGCATGGAAAAAGCGCAGTTTGCGATTGAAGTAAACCACACCAACACCCACCCATCACCATTGGGGATGGATAACGTGACCTTCATTGTGTCTACCAACCCAGGCCAACCGATGCAACCAATCGCTAAAGTGGCGTCCGGTGGTGAGCTATCACGTATCTCACTAGCGATTCAGGTGATCACCGCGCAAAAAGTCGATACACCAAGTCTGATTTTCGATGAAGTGGATGTGGGTATCAGTGGCCCAACCGCTGCTGTAGTCGGCAAGATGCTGCGTAAGCTGGGCGAATCAACTCAGGTAATATGTGTGACTCACTTACCTCAAGTTGCCGGTTGCGGTCATCAGCAGCTGTTTGTGGCAAAGAACACGAAATCAGGTAAAACCGAAACTCAAATGCACACACTTGATGAGCAACAACGCGTTTCAGAGCTGGCTCGACTGCTTGGTGGCAGCCAAATTACCGAGTCGACCCTTGCCAACGCAAAAGAGTTATTAGTCGCAGCTTAGATTAAATCTTCAGCAACTTTCTGATAATTTGATGAAAAATATTGGCAATTTTGCAACTAAATTCAAAATTGCCAGTCATAACAAGCTCAAAGCGCAAGGAGCTTTTTACTTCTTGCTGGAGCTTGTTTATTATCAGGCAGTATTTTAGCGAAGAAAGATCTCAAACTATGCGAATTAAAAAGTGGTTAGTTGCAGTTCCACTTGCACTAACAATGTTGACCGGTTGCTCTCTACTAGAGAAGTTGGTTTATCGAATTGACATCAATCAGGGTAACTATGTTGAACAAGAAGCTGTCGACCAGCTCAAGTTTGGCATGACAAAAACACAAGTTCGTTACGTTATGGGCTCACCTATGCTTATCGAAAATGGCTACCCAGATACGTGGTACTACATTTACCACCACCAAAAAGGTCATGAAGACCCGATTCAGAAAAACCTCGTCGTGAACTTTGATGCTACTGGCACCCTAGTTACGATCAACGGTGATTTTGAAGCCAGTGATGAGTTCTTCGAAAGCCTTCGCTAGCTTTCAGTAGACAAGCTCTCAATCAAGAATCTTAAAAGCCTGCTCAATGAGCAGGCTTTTTAATATTTGCTTACAAATTAACCCACTAAATCTCACTCACAAACACAAAAAAGCTCGCCAATGTGGCGAGCTCTCTGTGAATTTAATTCATTTTCGATGCTATTTAGCAGCAGCTGCTTTTGCTTGTTCGGCACGTTTACGTCGAATCTCTTTTGGATCAGCCAGCAGAGCACGGTAAATTTCTATACGGTCTTTATCACGAACCGTTGCATCTAACTTCACGTTACGGCTGAACACGCCAACCTTGTTTTTCGCTAAGTCGATCTCTGGGTACAGTTCCAAAACACCAGACTGCGCAATAATTTCTTCAACGGTCGCATTCTTGTTCACAACCAAAGTAAACACACGCTGTTCATGCGGAAGTGCAAACACAACTTCTACGTGGATCATATCTGATTCAATAGTCATGGTTTAGTAAACCTGTTTCGCTCGTTGAGTAAATGCGCTCACCATGTTGGTCGTTAGCTCATTGAAAATCTTACCAAATGCCATTTCAATCATTCGGCTAGAGAATTCAAATTCTAACTTAAGCTCGACCTTACAGGCCTGGTCATCCAATGGGGTAAAATACCAACCGCCTTGCAGTTTCTTAAACGGGCCGTCCACCAGCTCCATCAAGATCTCAACGCCATCCGCTAAACGATTAGACGTTGTAAATGTTTTGCTAATACCGGCTTTAGAAACATCAACCGAAGCCACCATTGCTGAATCTGAAAACTCTATCACACGAGAACCAGAACACCCTGGCAAAAATTCAGGATAACGAGCAACATCATTGACCAAGTCAAACATCTGGTCAGCACTAAATGATACTAATGCTGAACGAGTAACCTTTGGCATATAGACTCCTGTTAAAGACAGCGTTACATTAAACAAACCACAATTTTAATGGTATTGAGCCAGAGCGCAAATAAAAAGGATTCCCCATCTTTCGCGCAATCCGTATAATGAGGCCATTATGGCAAAGAATAAATCAAAATCAAAAGCCGGTAGTAATACCATTGCGCTTAACAAGAAAGCTCGCCACGAATATTTCATCGATGATGAAATAGAAGCGGGGCTTGAGCTACAAGGCTGGGAAGTAAAATCCCTACGTGAAGGCAAAACCAATATCGCAGAAAGCTACGTTTACATCCGTGATGGCGAAGCATTCATTAGTGGTATGACGATCACTCCGCTTACTCAAGCGAGTACTCATATCGTGGCGAACCCAACACGTGTCCGTAAACTCCTAATGTCGAGAAAAGAGCTCGATAACCTATTCGGTCGTATTAACCGTGAAGGCATGACACTTGTCGCAACCGCACTTTACTGGTCTCGCTCTTGGGCGAAGATTAAAATTGGCGTAGCAAAAGGTAAGAAACTGCACGATAAACGTACTGATATGAAAGAAAAAGATTGGGCGAGAGATAAAGCACGAATTATGAAGAGTAATTTGCGCTAATTTTAAGCACTTAAACGCACAGTGCTAGACAGGCATAGCTTTTCTGGTACTATGCAAGAACACTTTGGGGCTGATTTAGGATTCGACAGGAATTTTGCAGTCTGAGGTGCATGCCGTGGGGCGGTTGGCCACGTAAAAAGCCGCAAAAAAATAGTCGCAAACGACGAAAACTACGCACTAGCAGCTTAATAACCTGCTCAGAGCTCTCTTGCCCTAGCTTCCGCTCGTAAGACGGGGATCAACAAGAGATCAAACCCAAACAAGCTAGCGTGGCTTCTCCCACCTGAGAGGAAAAGCGCGAATTATAATTCAGGTTAGCCTTTAACTAGCGTGTCGGTTCGCAGGTTGCTGGTGAATTTAAAGATCGACTAAGCATGTAGTACCAATGATGAATAGTTTTTGGACGCGGGTTCAACTCCCGCCAGCTCCACCAAACGTTTGGAAAGGGCCAACTCGAAAGAGTTGGCCCTTTTTTGTTTGTCTAAAGGCCACAAAATAAGATGTGTTCAGCGGTAATACAACGAGCTAATAACTCATCAAAACAGTTAGTTATTAAAAAGCCACACATCCCATTACTGAAATGTGTGGCCGTTTAGAACTGCTCTCTTTCGCTTTTAGTAAGTTGGGCCGTTACTCCATTTTCCCTAGAACGTAATCTTCATCACTGCTGACTACCGCGCCGTACTTCAGGAAGTTCTTACCTAGAATCATGCTGTATTCAAATCGAGAACGATCTTGAAGGTTCACTCTCACCTCTTTCTCTAGGTCGCCTAACTTCACTTTCATTTCTACGACAGGGCGAATGTTTACCTTCTCGCCTTTCTTCGCTTTAATGCGCATCACATCGATCACTGGCTTGGTGAACTCTTGCTTATCGCCTTGGTTGTTTTGATAAGTAAAGGTCACCATGTCTTGGCCGTCTTTCTTGAATCGCTTGATGTTCACCGCGTTCATAGAGCTCACATCAGCACCTGTGTCTAGCTTGGCAGGGAATTTCATGCCGTTCACTTCAACCACTTCAATGTGCCCGACTTTAAACAAAGGCTCGGCTTTCAATAGGTAGTCAGAACGCGTGTTTACGTAAACGCCCTCTTTCGCCATCTTCTTACCGAGAATGAAGTAAGCTTCTTTTTCGTTGCTGTTTAATACATCGATAGCAAACTCTTGTGTGCGAACCTTGCCAGAAGCCGAGAACTCACCGCTCACTACTGGGCGAGTATCGTCCCCAACTTTGAGCTTTTTAATGATTGGCTTTGTGACTTTCTGCTGTTCGCCATTCGCGTCACTTAGGTAAAACTCAACCGATTCATCTTTGCCCTTGCCGACAATTTCAAAACTGTCCACCTTCAATAAAGGCGTGTTTACAGTAAAAGAAGCCACAGCCTTTAGCGAGAACCCATCAAGTGTGATGTCCTCTTCCGGTGAGATAATCATTGGGGAACCCACTTCAACCACATTGCTAAAACTCGATGAACCTTGTGAGAGCAAATTCTCAGCATTGGTATCAATCATAAAGAATTCGCTGGCGGTATTCGTCCCTACCTTTAACTGAGAAGTACCGCCTGAATGCTCGCTCAAATAAACAAGCACATCTTTAATGGTATTCTCATCGAGTTGAACTGGTACATACGCAAGAGGCCTCTGATTTCCGCTCACATTTAGCATACGAACTAACGGTAATGTCACCTCTTTTTGCTTGCCAGTGTTACCGACGATATCAAACGTGACTTCGCTGTGTTTTTTGTCTACATCAATATTTTTTGCATGTAGGGTACTGTAGCGATTCTTTAAAGAGAAGGTCGCATTCATTGGTATGCCCGAAATAGACACCACCTCTTTACGACCAACCACCGTTGCGTTCTCTTGCTCTTGCAAATAGTCGTAGCCAGCGAACACCAACGCGTTGTCCGCTAGGAAGGTTTTACCGATTAATACAGGTGCAGAGAAATGGCTTCTATCCGTGAGGTTAACGTCAGTTTTTAGTTCTTGATTAGCGATGGTCAGAGACATCTTTACCGTCGGACGAAGCAATGGCTTACTACTAGTGCGACTACGTATAACACTGACACGCTCTAAAGGGGCCTCAACCTTTACTTTCTCTCCAGTCCGCGGGTTTTGCACCTTAAAAGAAACGATCGCCTGATACTTTGCAAAGTGGCTGCCATCCCAATCACTGTAGTGGAGAGCTCTGTTGCTCCGAACCTCTTCGACCAATGCCGCCATCAACTCCTCATCTTTGAGGTTCTTGTAGTCGGCATGGAGACTTCTCACATGAATATCTTCAGCATGCATCGAAGTGGTTTCTGCACCGGTGTCGATTTTACCCATGAAAGGGACGTCTTTTAGCCCTTGAACGCCAGAGAAGTACACATTCTCAGTTCGCCCTAAGATCACTTTACCATCAAGTTCGTAACTCGGATTTTGCGTGGTGTTAGAGGTGTCTGTAGCCAAAGAGTATTGTGACAAAAATAGAGAACTTAAAAGAGTTAGAGTCAAAGGGATCTTTTTCATTAGTTAGTCCGTTGTGATCAGTTCACTAATAATACTGGTGAAATGGCAATAAGTTCCCCCACCAGCAATGATTCTCACATAACGTTTACGCTATGACTTTTTCAATGACAAACCGATGACTTTGCATCGCATTATTTCATCAATTGTGACTAACAGACACTCAATAACGTTTGGATACTCAGTGTGTTATTGGAGAAACGAATACACAAAAGGCCAACGACGCGCGTTGACCTTAGCGATTAAAAATACCCGTGAAGCGAGCTTAACTTGCTAAAACACGAACGGTTCTAGATAAACATAGCACTAAAAAGTCCCGACTGTTTTCTTTGCACAGATAGCACGAGCTTTTTCTGCACCCTCACCTTTATTTTTATTAAAGCATTGGCGGTAAGTTTCGACGTATCGCTCAAATAACACTTTGGCTTCTGGTTTGGGTTTAGAGAGCAGTTGATTGACGAACTTCCTTGATCCCACTTCGAAATGCTGAGTATCAATTGGGGAATTCCAGTCCCCTCCCCAGATCATAAAACCATAATGTGCAAACAACTCGACCACATCTTCCGCCATGCCTCGGCGTTCAATGTTATTGCGAGCACGAAAACGCGTTCTGTTCACATAGCTAGTCGCCGATTGTGAGGGCTTGACCGTGATGGTTCCGTTACTATCGAACGCTAAGAAAGGGTTTTGAACTGGGTTGATATCGATTGCCACACCGTAAGCATGCTTCGACCAACCTCCTCCACCAGTGATAGGCCGAGCATTAAACGCACTGCTGTTGTTCGCTTCCATCGAGGCGTTATCATCACCTTTGAACTCACGCATTAGGCGCGCAGAATGCAGTGGGAAGTTACGCTGTTTAAGTTCTAAAAAGAGTTGTTCAACAGAAGGGGCGATAACATCAAACACAATCATATTCCCCTGCTGCGTTTCGCCTTTAAAGTTAATGAAATCAAAGTCCACTTTGGATAGACGCTCGCAGCCAACAGGTGCTCCGCTACTCAATACCTTGTTCTTTTTCATCATGTCACATTGCCATTGGGACACAGGTGCTACTTGACCGTAACTCACCGCACTGCTCAAAGTTACCAGCAAACCAACAATTAAACGATTCATATCAAGGCTCAAAAACATCAAGAGTAAAAAGATAGGGAGTGGAAAATAACACACTCAACCTAACAGAGCGCATACTTCGCTAGTGCACTTTGTTCCAATAAACGATTTCGCGAACTCGACCATTCTGATCCTTATCCGCCTCTCCATCAATCTCAGAAAGTTCTGGCAAGCACGACAATGTTGGAGCGTGATAAGCAATCAACATCAATATAAATGCATCATAAATGTCATCTATCGCGACATCTTTACGCTTGGTGTTTGAGATAGCTAACGCCACAGCCTCACACCATTGTGGGGCGAGTTGCTCAATAATAGAAAGCCTTTCTTCTTTGCCCTCTTGGGTTCGCTTCGAGAAGGTAAGCGGTTCCCCTTTCAAGGCAGCGAACACCACCTCAGGGTGAGACTCTCTGATAGATAAATGTGAGTGATTATCGATGAGTTTATCTAGCTCTCGGATTTTTGGAACAATACCCCAAGTTTGCTTAGAGAACTTCTTACCAAGCTGCTGCACATTGGCATTGCACGCCGCAATGTAATCGGTTTGGTAAACCGCCTCACGGCACGGAACCGGAAACACCGAAGCACCACGTTTGCTGGTTAGAAAACGCCTTGCTGCTTTGTCGCATAAACGATCTGGAGCCTGCGCATCACTAAAACCAATCGGCATGTCGATAAGCGCCGTCGCACCGATAAGATCACTCGCTAACTCATCGAGCGCCTTCACTACTTTAAACACTGGCGCCTGATCATCAGAGACAATCCAAGCGATCCACCCCGCCTTACAGCCATCAATTCCGATGTATTTCATTATTTACTCTACCGTTACATAAAGGGTTAAATTAGCGGGTAAGCGTGACGCTCAATGCCACTCATTGATTAATAGTCGACTTTTTACACCACGCACCTGCAGACCCATTGCGTCAAACACCTCTTCGAAGTCTCGACATTGTGGGGGAATATTAGGTAAAGAAAGAGCCGCTTCAGAAAAGAATTGCTGTTCAAAATGAGCCGAATCACTCCACGCCAATTGCCACCATTCGAGAATACGAGGTTTAGACGCGCGAAGTTTTTCAGCGGTAGGCACTTTGTCACTTTTGCTTAAGTTCTCTTTGCTTGTGGTTGGAAAGAGGTTCCACTTATCGTTATTCGGCCAGTAAGCAAAAGGCAGACAGTGATCAATGTGATACTCATTTTTTAACGATTTTCCACTCCAGATGCTGACAATGTCTGCATGTTCAGCTCTAAGTTGCTCAACTCTTTTGCGTACGTCACGAGTGTCGTGGTTTCGGTCAATCCAGACTAAACAGTCATGATAGGTCTGTAGTGAAATGTTGCGCTGTCGATTTAACTCAAAACGCTGCATCTCTATCACCCATTGATTCACGACTAGCGGCTCAATCCAAGAGTGATAGATTCTGAAACATTGCCATAAGCTTTCATCCAGTGTGAAGTAACCAAAGCTTGCTAAGAATTCACTGTCGATAACTAGTGATTCTCGACTCTTTCGTCGCTGTTGAGGTGGGAGTATTTCAAACAACTTATTCTCCTTAGTACCCTGATAAATAAAGGTCACAGGGCCCGATTTAATGGTGCTGATCGTCTGTGAAAACAACTTCTGCAATGCTTTGGCTTCATCACCAATAAACAGAGTGCCTATCGCTAAATCATCGGCACTGAGATGCTTGAGCTTGTTCCAGCCATCGTCTTTTACAAAGCCTAGGCCTTTACTCGTGTTACTATTTTGCTGAACCCCAACGCCTTCTATATCGATATCAATGAGACGCTTAAATTGCCTAACCCAATACAGAGCAACCAAACCCACTGGTAGAGATATTTTGCCATCGGTTCGATCAATCACAGCACCTGAATGGGCATCTGCGATTCGCAGCAAGGTTCTTAACAGAGCCAATTTGTATGTGGCCGATTTATTGTCATTCACAATAATGTGACGCACTTTGTTTAAGTCACCAGAGCCGTCATCTGGCAAGGTCATCACTACGGTTTGCCACCAAACCTCACTGCGCTTCAAGGTATCTTGGCTATCATCGACATGACGCACCAACAAAGCACTGTTCTTCGATAAACGCTCAAGCTCTTCAACCGAAACTTCATAGCCCTCTCGGTCGTCATGAAACTCTCCATGACGTAGCGTAATCACCAATTTGCCATTTGGAGCGAGTAAGTTAGATAACTTTCTGAATGCTCGCCCTCGATATGACGGTGCAAGGTGCATCCACACAGCACTGACTAGTATCAGGTCAAAACGCATTCCAAGGTTTTCAGTTCGACTCAAGGATGGGAGTGAATCATCCAACCATGTAACATCTGGCCCAGTGTATTCTGAGCCCTGCATACGTAATGACGCACTGGGTTCTATCGCGATGACTTCCGCCCCAGCCTTTTGCATACATAACGCATCACGGCCACATCCCGCCCCTACATCTAGCACCTTATCGCCCTCTAAAGGCCAATAAGCTTGCCAGCTTTTATGAACAGCTTCGAAAGCAACAGAGTGGTACTGCTGGCAAAGTTTGCGGGCATTTTTATCGTAAAAAGGAATCGATGAAGACATATGCGCTATTGGAGTAAGGAGTCTAGCTCCATAGTAATAGTGACCTAACAAGATTACTAGCGGCACATATCGGTTCAGCCACTCCCATCAACATTCACCATTAGTCGCTGTTTTATATAAACATATCTCCACCAACCCATTCAGATAACAAGCGCCTAAAATCAAACTCGGGGGGAAAAGTGAAACAAACCAGGTGCAAGGCGACAATCGAACAGAGATAATTGTTTTACCGTAATGTCCCCAACCTCAACACTCAGCCGATAGACGCTCAATGACTCAATACTCTTACATAGACATCCCATTCAACCTGCGCCACAGCTGTTGGTTTTGTGGTGAGCCTTCTAATCACACGGTTGAGTTTCCTAAAACCGCTTCGCTTTTTGCCAAGGTTGGTCATGCGCCGATAGCACTGCCAGCGTGTAAAGAGTGCGCGCGTGTGAAATATGCCAAAGACCTAACTTCGATTTGGGCGGTGCGCGACCAGATAAAGCATGCGCTCATTGATAAGTATGCCAAGCACTTAGGTATTGGTGAGAACTGGACAGAGCAAGAGCTGATAGACAGTGAATTTACGGGCGCGACACTTGGTGGCTTTGGGCGCAGCGCTTGGAAGATGTTTCAAATAGCCAAGCAACGAGTCGAGTATCAAGGTTGGCCTTTGTCGCTTGATAACATCGCCATTGAGACCTATGACGAAACCAGTGGCTTTGAGTTTGCAGGCACTCGTTATGCTTCAATCCATTCTTGTATCGATTATTTCACCAGGGCTAGCGGGGTAGACAAAGAACTGCTGTCGGAGCTGGTCAATATTGTTTCATCAGAAAGATTTGGCTACGCACTAAGAATTGCAAAGCTGAACAAGAATGTCCCGAATTCCAAGCGTTTGGCTATCATCGATGAGGTGCTGCTGCAAGAATCTGAACAGCAAGAGATTCTACTGGAACAGGCTAATGCGATGCTTAACCCCAATATTGAAGAAGTGTCGGTTGCTGGCTCAACGGCTCCGGTGTTTGCGATTCAATGGGCACTGGCGAACAAAGTAGAAGATTTCGCTCAGCTATGCGCACTTGAAGATGACTATTTTGACTATTTCGAACACCTTGGCGGCCCTGCGGCTTTCATGTCTTATAACGGTCTTCAGCTCTATTTGGAAGCTCGCCAAAATCCTGAATGGGTAGAAACAACAGACCCAAATAAGCAATATTGGCCCTCATAACCCCGTACTGGTGAACACGTGTAAGCTCGGTAAGCCTATCTATGAGTGATTGTTAGTCATTGTTTTATATACAGATCTAAAAAAAGACGTCTCACACAGTTAATTGTTGCATTTCAGTTAAATAGAGTGAAGACTTCCACTACCTGAAACTATTTAATCACTGCACTCTTGTAGTGAGTAAGGAGTCAATTTTGCTTTCTGTTCTTCGTATTATCTTGGCTACGGTGTTTATTATTTTCACCACAGCCTTTGCCTTTGTTTACTGCTTGTTTAGCCCTAAGAACCCAAAGCATGTGTACTTTTTCTGCCGTTGGTTCAACCAGTTACAGAAGCTCCTTGGCATAAAACTGGTTCAGCGTGGCCTAGAGAATGCACCCACACCAGAAAAGAGCGTGTATATCTCTAACCATCAAAGTGTGTTGGATTTTGTCACCGATCCTGGAATGCTAAGGCCACGTACCGTTTCTCTGGGAAAGCGTGATTTATTGATAGTGCCTTTCTTTGGTCTACTGTATTGGATCACGGGGAACATTCTGATCAACCGTGAAGACAAGTCGAAAGCGCGCGATACGATCAAACAAGTGGCAGAAGCGATTCATCAGCGAGATCTCTCAGTGTGGGTTTACCCTGAAGGAACACGTAGTAAAGGGCGCGGGCTCTTGCCGTTCAAAACGGGCGCTTTCCGAATGGCGATTGAGGCAGGTGTGCCTATCACACCGATGTGCACGAGCACCACTCACAACAAAATCGACTTTAACCGATTAAACAACGGTATTGTGATTACTGAGATGCTTGAGCCTATTGATGTGTCAGGTTACAAGCTGAGTGACGCAAGAGAACTGGCGAATCACTGCCATGCGTTAATGGCTGAGAAGATTGCAGAGCTTGATGCTGAAGTCGCTAGATTGGAATCACAACAAAACCCTAGACTTGATTCCGACCATTCTTCTACGAGCTAACTCGCAGCGAAAACATTGAGTTATCGCTCAATTACTGAAAAAGAGATCTTACGATCGCAACTCTCATTGTTCTTGTTTTACTTGCCGACGGTTATCCGCAAAATAAAGCGCGGGAAACGGCATAGAGCAATGGGAGTAAACGATGGAAGTGATTCACCATGGCGGTAAACATACGGTCACAGGATCTTGTCACGAGTTAAGAGATTCCGGCCAAGCCGTACTTATCAATTGTGGCTTGTTTCAAGGTAAAGAGGTTCAGGGGAAAGACACACGCCCTCTTGATATCGATTTTGAAACATCCCACCTCAATGCCCAACTGTTAACCTACACTCACATAGACCATACTGGGCGACTGCCTTGGTTGCTCGCCACTGGCTTCAACCAACCGATTTATTGCACTCAAGCAACCGCTGAACTTGCCCCTTTGATGATTGAAGATGGCTTAAAGCTGCAAGGGCTAAGCCATAAACAAAGCGAATACTGAAAAAGCTCCATTCATTAATTGTTCCTAAGCCTTATAGAAAGTGGTTTCCTATCGCTGATATATAGCAAAATAACGGAAAGGATCATAGTAGGCCAAATACTCTGTATGCTCGTTTTCAACCTGCCGGGCATATCTTGGGTTCTGCCTATATTGAGATAAAGTTACCCAATCAACAAGTAGTGGTGTTTTCAGGAGACTTAGGGCCAAGTAATACATCGTTACTGCCCGATCCTATGCCTCCTCAACAGGCCGACTACCTGTTTATCGAATCGACCTATGGCACTAGCACACACGATGATATTGCGACACGAGCCGAACGCCTTAAAGCGATCATCGATCGTTCGCTACTCGATGGTGGTGTTATCTTGCTCCCGGCATTCAGTATTGGCCGCACAGAAGAACTCCTGTTTGATATTGAGCAACTGATCTTTGAGCATCAACTCAGTGCCGACATTCCTATCATTCTTGATTCACCGATGGCTCTGAAAGTCACCCGCTCCTACCGACGCTTTAAAGAACTCTGGATCCAAGAGGCAAAACAACGGCTTGAACTGAAACGTCATCCACTGGCATTTGAGCAGTGCATTACTGTCGATGGGCACAGAATGCATAAGAAAATCGTCAATAGACTGCGTTCAACCGGTGAACCTGCGATTTTGGTCGCGGCTTCTGGTATGTGTCAGGGAGACAGAATCATGAACTACTTATCCGCCTTACTGCCCGATAAACGAACCGATGTAATTCTGGCGGGCTACCAAGCGCACGGCACGCTAGGAAGAGCGCTTCAACAAGGTGAAATGCAGGTATCCATCGACAACAAGCAAGTGGAAGTGAGTGCTCAAATTCATGGCATGTCTGGCTACTCTGCTCACGCCGACCAAGAAGATCTGAAGCGCTTTATTGCTGGCATTCCTGTGGCACCCAAAGAAGTGTATTTGATTCATGGCGAACCAGATATCCAGTCTGAATTCACTCAAGAGTTGATAAAACAGGGATTCAATGTTGTTTAAAACAGGCTTTTAACTGGGCACTGCTGCGGATGTAGCGTGCCCTCTTGCCACTCCCTCCTTCAAAATAACACCTCCTCTTCAAGCTGTCAGAGATCTAAATAGAGGTGATATATTCTAACTTCTCGATAACATTCCGCCGGTTACAGCCGTTACTTCCAATCGACTAAAAGAGCAGTTTTCGATCTCAACCCATTATCTATCCTTCAAACAACTCACACTTTTGTGTTAATCACTATTTATGCACTTTTTAAAACCCAAAATATACAACCGGTTGCATTTAATTTTAAATAAAACAACTATCTAAATAGCACTAATTATTAACAATCCGCCCCCACAACATGCTTTATGTCACAGTAATCCGAATGAGCAGTTAAATAATTTAACAATCAGGTTACAAGTGAAGTATTGTGTTGTTCGAAAAACAATCACAAGTAAAACTAACAGGGAAAATACTCATGCAGTCATTCGTTGATTTTTTGAATGGAATAATCTGGAGTCCAGTACTTATCTATCTATGTTTAGGTGCTGGTTTGTTCTACTCGGTCATGACTCGATTTGTACAAATCCGTCACTTTTTTGAAATGTGGCGTTTGTTACTATCTGGTAAAAGTTCGAATAAAGGTATCTCATCTTTCCAAGCACTTGCTGTTTCTCTATCTGGCCGTGTAGGTACAGGTAACATTGCAGGTGTTGCTGCTGCTATCGGTTTCGGTGGCCCTGGTGCGGTATTCTGGATGTGGGTTGTTGCCTTCTTTGGTGCTGCGACTGCATTTGCAGAATCTACGTTAGCGCAAATCTATAAAGAAGAAGACGAAGGCCAGTTCCGTGGTGGCCCGGCTTACTACATCGAAAAAGCAATGGGTCAGAAGTGGTACGCATGGATCTTTGCAATCGCGACGATTTTTGCTTGTGGTATTTTACTTCCAGGTGTTCAGTCAAACAGTATCGGTAACGCTGTAGAAGCTGCATTTGGTTCAGGTTCAATGATAGAAACAGCGGTAGGTACATTCAGTTTCGCTAAAATCTTCACTGGTACCGTTATCTCAATTATTCTTGGTTTCATCATCTTTGGTGGCGTTAAGCGTATAGCGAACTTCACGCAAATTGTTGTTCCATTCATGGCATTGGCTTACATCATCATCGCCTTCATTATCATCCTACTTAATATTGACCAAGTGCCAGTTGTGTTCTCTATGATTATCGGTGATGCATTCACACCTATGGCAGGCTTCGGTGCTGCGATTGGTTGGGGTGTTAAACGTGGTGTTTACTCAAACGAAGCGGGTCAAGGTACTGGTCCTCACGCAGCTGCGGCAGCAAGTGTTGATCACCCAGCTCAGCAAGGTTTGGTTCAATCATTCTCTATCTACATCGATACACTGCTCGTTTGTTCAGCTACGGCGTTTATGATCATCATCACTGGCGCTTACAATGTACATGGCGGGACTGAAGGTGCATTCCTTGTGCAAAATCTTGCTGAAAACGTGAGCGCGAATGGTCCTGTATTTACACAGCTAGCGATTGAAAGTGCACTACCGGGTGTTGGTAAACCATTCATCGCATTTGCTCTGTTCTTCTTCGCATTTACAACAATTCTTGCTTACTACTACATCGCAGAAACGAACATTGCTTACCTGCGACGCACCATCAAGATCCCAGGGATGATGTTTGCGCTTAAACTTATCATGATCGCTGCGGTTTTCTACGGCACGGTCAAAGCAGCGAACCTTGCATGGGCAATGGGTGACGTTGGCGTAGGCTTAATGGCGTGGTTAAACATCGTTGGGATTCTGATCATCTTCTTCATATCTAAGCCTGCGCTAAAAGCTTTGGCTGACTACGAAGAGCAACAGAGTAAAGGCGTGACCGAGTACATATTCAACCCTGTAAAACTAGGCATCAAAGGTGCAACTTACTGGGAAGAGAAGTACAAGCGTAAAACGGGTAAGTCGCCAGAAGCTGAAGTGGCAGATAGCAAGCCAGTAGAACAGCCTTCAGCGTAAGGCCTTCAATTACAGCTTTTAAACGATAAGTTGCTCTAGATTCTGTTTTTCTTTAAAGCAAATGCAAAAAAGGGTTAGCCATGGCTAACCCTTTTTTTATATTTCTAAGAAACGCGAGATTATGCCGCGATTTCTTGTGTTGCCATTTGAGATGCTTTCTTCTCACCGATTGGCAGTACTGTGCGACCATATTCGTTGTTGATTACTTGTGCCATTGCGAAGTAGATAGCAGAAGCGCCACAGAAGATACCTTCGAAACCAGCGATAGTGCCGATCAGTTGGCTACCAGTGAAATCACGAGCTGCAAGAAGGAAGAACAAGATAGTTAGTGAACCGAATACTACTTGCTTCGCTACTGGGTAGCATAGAGAACCGATGAACATGAAGCCTGTAAAGATGCCCCATAGAAGTAGGTACCAACCCATGAATGATGCTGGGCTTGCTGGTAGGCCCATTTTAGGCATTACGATTAGACCAACAAGTGTCAACCAGAATAAGCCGTAAGAGGTAAATGCAGTTGTACCGAACGTGTCACCACGTTTGAAGCACATTGTGCCAACGATAACTTGGCTTAAACCACCGTAAAAAATACCCATCGCAAGGATCATTGAATCTAGTGGAAAGAAACCTGCGTTGTGGATATTAAGAAGAATAGTGGTCATACCGAAACCCATTAAGCCTAACGGCGCTGGGTTAGCTAGTTTGGTCGACATTGCGAATTTACCTTTATCAAATAGGGGGTTAAAAAAAACCAATAAAAATTGTAATGAAATTTTAATTGATAAATCGCTTTTGGGATAATCCAGTTATCGAAAACTAAGGTTGTTGAAATGATCCTATTGGTATTTTGATTTAGTTTTGGCAATTTACATTCATGATGAATATGCGTGGGAGTTCACTATCACGCTATAAAAAGATGCGAGTAACGGGATGCGAAGAGCTAGTCTAGAATCTAGAACCTGCCTTTAGGTATCTACACCAAGGATAAACGAAAGAGATTCCCTACTGCGCTCGTGCCTCGCTATAGGGAATGACGAATGGAACAAAGGAAATGTGAGGGATGAAATGAAGGACAATAGAGAGCTCTTCGTTACTCGATTACTCGCATCCCGTATCTAGTCTATTATTCGTAATCTTAAATTACGCTTTTTGTGTTTTAGATTCAGACACTTGAGATTGAACTTCTGAAGATGCATTCTTACTCGCGTCACGCTTGGCTAGCAGTGTTACTACAACCCGTTGGGCGACAAGTGCACCTAACACGACCAACGAGCTACCAGTAAAGCCTGCGACAACAAAGCTCACTAAAGCAATACAACCGTTCATTAATGCGTAAGGTAATTGCGTCTTAAAGTGCTCAAACTGATCACACCCGGCACCTGTTGAAGAGAGGATGGTGGTTTCAGAGATCGGTGAGCAGTGATCACCAAACAAACCACCAGAAAGCACCGCACCAATCGCAACCAACAGCGGTGCATCAATTGCAACCGCGGTTGGGATAACCAACGGCATCATGATGGCAAAGGTTCCCCATGACGAACCCGTAGCGAATGAGATAATAGCCGAGAGTAAAAAGGCTACAGCAGGCACTAACCAGTAAGGGAAACCGATCTGCGCTTGTTCTGCAATATAAGCCGCAGCACCTAACTCTTTACCAATCGTGCTTAATGCCCACGCCAATACCAAAATAATCGCAACCGGCATCATGTTACCCATGCCTTTTAGGTACACAGAAACGCCATCCGACAGTTTTCTCACGCCGTAGTAAGCCATCAGCGAGATCAAGGTAATCGCGGCAAAGAAATAAGCCGAAGATAATGCAGCTCTGAATGATAAGCCTGTGACCAGATCGCATACATAGGGTCCGAGGTTTTTGCTTGTTCAGCAGCTTGTAATGCCGACTTTTCAACAAGATAACCATTCGGTTTTTTCGGATCAGGTTGAATGTTCAAAGACGCATGACTTTGTGCTGCCAAGGTGCAGCCCAGTACAGTCGCCAAATATATGATTTTTAACATGATGGATTCTCTTATCTGCCCTTAATAAGTCCATCAAAGAGTATGTGGCACATGGGAAATAGCCTAGCTGTTGCGGTATGAATTTATAAAAAGTGCGAGTAATAGTTTTATGTATAGCTAAAGGTAACAATGCGTCTCATGGTTTCTTGAGCTGATATCTAATTTCCAACTAATTTGGTTTCTTACGCTCAATAAGCCGCCTTCAAACCACAACCATTGACTATAAGACGTGGAAAACAAAAAAGCCCCGAACTGAGTTCGGGGCTTTTAATAACTAAATCAAATAGCAGTTAAACCTCTAAGAGATTATTCCCACTCGATAGTTGCTGGTGGCTTACCTGAAATATCGTAAACAACACGTGAAATGCCATCAACTTCGTTGATAATACGGTTAGATACCTTACCTAGGAAGTCGTATGGTAGGTGCGCCCAGTGAGCAGTCATAAAGTCGATCGTTTCTACTGCACGTAGAGATACAACCCAATCGTACTTACGGCCATCGCCCATTACGCCAACTGAACGTACTGGTAGGAATACCGTGAATGCTTGAGATACTTTGTGGTAAAGGTCTGCAGCGTGAAGCTCTTCAATGAAGATAGCATCTGCGCGACGCAGTAGATCACAGTACTCTTTCTTGATTTCGCCAAGAACACGAACACCTAGACCTGGACCCGGGAATGGGTGGCGGTAAAGCATGTTGTATGGAAGACCTAGCTCTAGACCGATCTTACGTACTTCATCTTTAAACAGCTCACGTAGAGGCTCAACAAGGCCCATTTCCATATCATCAGGAAGACCACCAACGTTGTGGTGAGATTTGATTACGTGTGCTTTACCAGTCTTAGATGCTGCAGACTCGATGACATCTGGGTAGATAGTGCCTTGAGCAAGCCACTTAGCATTTGTCAGTTTCTTTGACTCTTCATCGAAGATATCCACGAATACGTGACCGATGATCTTACGCTTAGCTTCTGGTTCAGCCTCGCCTTTAAGCGCTTCTAGGAAACGATCTTCAGCGTCTACTTTGATGATGTTTAGACCAAACTTGTTGCCGAACATATCCATAACTTGCTCAGCTTCGTTCAGACGAAGTAGGCCGTTATCTACGAATACACACGTTAGTTTGTCACCGATAGCGCGGTGAGCAAGCATTGCAACTACTGATGAATCAACACCACCAGAAAGACCAAGAATAACTTCGTCGTCACCTACTTGCTCTTTAATACGTGCAACTGCATCTTCAATGATTGAAGCTGAGGTCCATAGACCTTCACAACCACAAACGTTAAGAACGAAGTTCTCTAGCATTTTCATGCCGTTCTTAGTGTGTGTTACTTCTGGGTGGAATTGAACACCGAAGTATTTCTTCTCTTCGTTTGCCATTGCTGCGTATGGGCAAGTGTCTGTTTCAGCAATCTTTGTGAAATCAGATGGGATCTCAACCACTTTATCACCGTGGCTCATCCAAACATCTTGAGTAGACTCAAGGTCAGCGAACAGTGCTGATTCACCAGTCACTTGTACCGCTGCGTAGCCGAACTCACGCTCAGTAGACGTTGCTACTTTACCGCCAAGTTGCTCAGCCATAGTTTGCATGCCGTAGCAGATACCAAATACAGGAACACCTGAATCAAACACGTACTGGGGTGCACGTGGAGAGTTCTCTTTCGTTACACTCTCAGGGCCACCAGATAGGATGATACCGTCTGGATTGAATTCACGAATATCCGCTTCGTCTACGTCCCAGCTCCAAAGTTCACAGTAAACGCCGATCTCACGAATACGACGAGCAACTAGCTGTGTGTATTGAGAACCGAAGTCTAGAATTAGAATACGTTGGTCATGAATATTTTTAGTCATTTTAAGCAGTCTTATTGGCTATGTGATCAAACGGAGGCGAGTTTACTCACCTCTGATTAACTCTTCAAGAAATAAAGCAAACGTTTTCGTTGGATATCTTTAACCTCGTGTTTTGAGAAAATCAGACCTTCATCAAAACAGGCGCTAGATATAATACCAATCACAGTAAGTAAGTGTTCAGGAATAGCGCAGGAAAAAAGCTTGAGAACAAGGCAGGATTTTCTGATAAGTAGTTATTCTACAATCAAAAATCCTAACGCAGTTATCGAGGTTTTTAACAAGCTAGGGTGACCAGTTATTTACTACGATTGGTATAATAATGTGCCGATTTAATCAGCACATTATTCAAACGTTTGGACGTATTATTAACCTAAACGGTAGTTAGGTGCTTCTTTAGTAATTTGAACATCGTGTACGTGAGATTCTTTCATGCCCGCACCAGAAATACGAACAAATTCAGCTTTAGTACGCATGTCTTCAATCGTCGCAGAACCTGTTAGGCCCATGCTTGAGCGTAGACCACCCATTTGTTGGTGAACGATCTCTTTTAGACGACCTTTGTACGCGATACGACCTTCAATACCTTCTGGAACAAGCTTATCTGCAGCGTTGTCAGATTGGAAGTAACGGTCAGAAGAACCTTGAGACATAGCGCCAAGAGAACCCATACCACGGTAAGACTTATAAGAACGACCGTTGTAAAGGATAACCTCACCTGGTGCTTCTTCAGTACCTGCGAACATTGAACCAACCATCACACAAGATGCGCCAGCAACGATAGCTTTACAGATATCACCAGAGAAGCGGATACCGCCATCTGCGATTACTGGAATACCGTATTCGTTTGCAACTTCCGCTGCGTCTGCAATTGCTGTTACTTGAGGAACACCAACACCAGTAACGATACGAGTTGTACAGATAGAACCTGGACCGATTCCAACTTTAACTGCACTTACACCCGCTTCGATAAGAGCACGAGCGCCAGCACCAGTTGCTACGTTACCACCGATGATTTGTAGATCTGGGTATGCAGCGCGAGTTTCGCGGATACGGTTAAGTACGCCTTCAGAGTGACCGTGTGAAGAGTCGATAAGTAGAACGTCTACGCCAGCTTCAACAAGAGCAGCAACACGCTCTTCGTTACCAGCACCAGCACCAACAGCTGCACCTACACGTAGGCTGCCGCGCTCATCTTTACAAGCGTTTGGTTTACGTTCTGCTTTATGGAAGTCTTTTGCAGTGATCATTCCTGTTAGTTGGAAGTCATCATTTACAACAAGTACTTTTTCAACACGAGCTTCGTGCATTTTCTCTTGAACTTCTTCGCGAGTTGCACCTTCTTTAACAGAAGCTAGACGCGATTTAGGCGTCATTACTACGTCAACTTTCTTAGAAAGGTCTGTTACAAAGCGAACGTCACGGCCAGTAATGATACCAACCAGTTCGTTTGTTTCAGTCACTACAGGGAAGCCAGCAAAACCGTGCTTCTCAGTCAGGGCAACAACATCAGCAATCGTTGCGTCAGGGCTTACTGTTACAGGGTGAGAAACCACGCCTGCTTCGAAAATTTTTACCTGGCGAACCATTTCAGCTTGTTGCTCGATAGACATATTCTTGTGGATAAAGCCAATGCCACCTTCCTGCGCGAGTGCGATAGCCAGACGAGCTTCCGTCACGGTATCCATCGACGCAGAAATCATAGGGATGTTCAGTGAAATGTTTTTAGTCAACTGAGTGCGAAGATCAGCTGTGTTTGGGAGAACAGTGGAGTGAGCTGGCACGAGTAGTACGTCATCGAATGTCAGCGCTTCTTTGGCAATTCTTAGCATTTGCAATATCTCACAATTGAGGAGTAGAAAGAAAAATCCGACTTCATCGTTTCGCATAATGAAGTGCTTTGGATTAGATATTGCGGAGGGATTATACGCACAGGGAAATCGCTTGGCTACACATTTTTGTATTTTTAATTTGCATTTACCCCCTTGATATGTATTATATTACCGCTATCTTCCATACTCACGCCCTGTGAAGTTCCAAGAAAAACCTTCCTTCAAGGAAAGATAGTGCATCTATGACTAATCCAAACATCTTTACTGTTTCTCGCCTCAACTCAGAGGTTCGTCTCCTACTAGAAAACGAAATGGGAATAGTGTGGCTCGTTGGTGAAATCTCAAACTTCTCTGCACCTGTCTCTGGTCACTGGTACCTCACTCTTAAAGACTCTCGCGCTCAAGTTAAGTGTGCCATGTTTCGTGGCAATAACCGCCGAGTCACCTTTAAACCTCAAAATGGTAATCAAGTATTAGTTAAAGCTCGCCTGTCTCTCTATGAGCCACGTGGTGACTACCAACTGATCATCGAAAGCATGCAGCCAGAAGGTGACGGTAAACTTCAGCAAGAATTTGAAAAGCTGAAGATGAATCTCGCCGCTGAAGGGCTGTTTGCTCAATCGAGTAAACAACCTCTTCCTGAGCATCCAAAGCGCGTTGGTGTTGTCACCTCTAAAACTGGCGCTGCACTGTTTGATATTCTGGATGTCTTGAAAAGACGTGATCCTTCGTTACCAGTTGTGGTTTACCCAACCATGGTTCAAGGCGAAGAAGCGGCAATTCAGATTGCCCAAGCGATCGGACGTGCCAATGAGCGCAATGAGTGTGATGTATTGATCGTGGGCCGTGGTGGCGGTTCATTAGAAGACTTATGGTGCTTCAACAACGAGATCGTTGCTCGCACTATTGCTGCAAGCCAGATTCCAATCATCAGTGCTGTCGGCCACGAAGTGGATGTCACTATTGCCGATTTCGTTGCCGATATGCGCGCGCCTACGCCATCAGCTGCGGCTGAATTGGTTAGCCGCGACAACAGTCATAAAGAGCAAGCTTTCGCCTCTAAACGTGCTCGCTTAGTGAGTGCGATTCGCCACATGTTAATCAAACAAGCTCAATCGAATCAAGCATTGAAACACCGCTTAGAAAGACAACATCCTAGCTACCAACTGCAAAAGCAGAGCCAGCAGCTTGATGACCTAGACATGCGTCTGCGTCGCGGTATGGCTCAATACCTAAAGCAGCATGCACAGCGTGTCGAACGTAAGCAGCATCAGCTTCAGTTGAACTCACCAGTTAAACGCTTGGGTGAACAAAAACTTCATCTACAACGCTCTGAGCAAAAACTATTAGATGCGATGGATAAAACTCTGCTAACCACTCGCCACCAGCTTGCGATGGCTGCCGAGAAGTTAGAAACCGTAAGTCCATTAGCAACCCTAAAACGTGGTTACAGCATTACCCATTCAGCATCGAGCAAGACTGTGTCATCGATTAATGACGTCGACGTCGGTGAAGTGATCACCACTCAGGTTGAAGATGGGGTGATTGAGTCGCAAGTGACGGCAAGAGTAACTAAGAGCTAGCTGAAAGCTAATTCGAACGTTAAAAACTAGAAAGCCCTATCGATAATCGACAGGGCTTTTTGTATCTAATAAGAACGCTTAGTAAAAAGGTTATTCCGCAGGTTGGAACTCGAACTTTACTCTCGACTTAGATTTAAGCTCGTTACACTCACCATTACAAAAATAGCTCGCGGCACCACAAGCTTGAAGTTTCTCTAACTGGCTGCTGCACTCTGGGCAGAACCCTACTTTGGTAAAATGTGCCTGACAATTTTCACAGTGATATTGTCCGTCCCAACCAAGCTCTGACTGACACTTAGGGCAGATATTTTTACTCATTAGTATTTCCTAATTCACGACTCTTTTTACAATCTACTACTGCTTGGATTTCGCTTGTTTGATTTGGTACATATTCTTATCAGCTTGTGCGATCAACTGATCTAGCCCCTGTGGATCTTTTTCACAAGCAAGACCAACACTCACTGAGAACTGCACATCATTAATATAAAGCGCTTGTTGTAGTGTTTGTTCTAGTCGGTGATAAAAGCTAACAACGCTATCTTTGTCATCAAAACAAGAGAACACCACAAATTCATCACCACCATAACGGCCTATCTTGGCACACGCTGAAGTAGCATCATCAAGCACCCTAGCAACCGCCAATAGCACATCATCACCAAAGCTGTGACCATAGGTGTCATTGATTAATTTGAATTTATCGACATCGACAAACAGACACGCCATCACCCTCTGTGCAAAAAAGGGCTTGGCCAAGACCTTTTCAGCTTCATTGAACAAGGCACGACGATTCAAGCAATGGGTAAGAGAATCACGATTAGCGAAAAAGTAAAGCTGGTTTTCTAGCTCGTACTTTTCTAATGCCACCGAATATAGAGAAGCGAGCAGCTCTAAGATCTCAAGCTCGAATTCATGTGGCTCGGAAACATATTGACTATAAATAGCGAAAGTACCGAGCACGTGCCCGTTTGAAGAAAGAATTGGCACAGACCAGCACGCATGAAGGTTAGCCTGGGTTGTTAACGCTAAGAAAGGTGCCCAGTTAGGATGGGTATTGATGTCTGAGACCATCACTGCTTTTTTAAGCGCAGCAGCCTCACCACACGAACCAATTCCAACACCGATACCAACGCCCTCTATCTGTTGATTATAGAAATCAGGCAAATTTGGAGCATATTCGAGGTGCAAAGTCTGAGACTCAGCGTTGAGCATTAAAATTGAAGCCATACGCTGACCAAAAAGCTGTTCTGTGAGCTCTATGATCTTGCGGTTTAAGTCCTTGCGATCCATCCCAAGGGCAAGCTTCCGAAGCAACCTATTGACTGCTCGGTGGCCTTTTAATAAAAATTGTTGTTCCATTAACTAAAGCTTTCAATTGTTTAATCGGGTACAGCATGTTGATGATTAACAATAACACACTTAATTACCGCGACACACAATCGAAGATCATAGGTTGATCTTTCGCTTTATCTATTTTGATCAGCGATCTACCCCAAAAAGAATATTTATATCACCACATACCGAAAGCATAAGTTACATATGCTGCATTTCAATTTTAAACAGTTGATTATATTAAAAGTGACAGTGAAAAATAGAATATGCAGCACAAGTTTTTTTGATCTATTGCTCAAATCATCGAATTACATGCGTCAGCATTTCAATGTTTTGGTCATCTAACTGGGTTAACCTAACGGACAGCGTACCAAATTCTGCGGTATTCCCAATGTGTGTACCACCACAAGGGATGGTCACCTGAGTATCTGCATCAAGCTGCCACTTCCAGTAACGAGAGTCTGTTAAAGCCTCCCCCTCTAGCCTCATCGTAACCGCCGTTGGTTGTGCTAACCAAACAGAAATCAGCTCATTAACATCTGCTTCAATGACCTTAAGGTTCGCTAGCATGTCTGCCACATTAAGGCCGCGCTTCTTCAAGGTTTTACCCAAGCGATAAGTGTCTGTACATTGTTCAGGCGTTACAAAGCTGGTTACTTGAGCGTAGCTATTAAAGTCATAGCTGCCCAGTGGATCTTTGCGGTCTGTATCTTTGCGCCAATAGCTGTCAGCTAAGACCTTATTCAACGCTAAGAAGGCGACGTGTCCCGCACTATGACCACGGCTAAGGCTTGCTTGATACTCTTTATCAACCGATAACGATACCTGCTCGTTAATCGTTATCATAGAAGCAGATGCAGGTAGCTGATGGACCACCACAAATACCCAACCCTCTGTATCTCGCTTAACAGGAATATCTGCTGCTACATAAAGTTTTCCAGTAGATTGTTCTATCGCACCCACTAAGCAATCATCAACGGTATATTGCAGGTCGCCAAAGTTAACAGTGCCTTTATCCGCAGGGTGATCTGGCCAAATATGGCTAATTGGGTGAAAAGGAGTCACATCTGTGATTAAGTAGGCTTTGCTCTCATCACTTTCAACATGCAGAACCTTTGCCTCAAGCTGCCAAGTCTGGTGGCAGAATTGGGTGATGGTCGGTGTGATTGCTGCAGGTGTAATCAAGTCGCTCGTTGTCATGTCGTTCTTCTTTTGGAATCTAGTCTAGGTCGCTTACTGATAACTCCTCGCAAGGTGCGGTTATCAAATAACGTAAATTTTGCTTAAAAAAATACCCGAGACAGGCTCGGGTATCAAATCTATTAGAGAGGACTATTTACGTCCTTTAACCATGCTCATCATACGCTTACGCTTGCGCTCTTGAGATATAGTTAGCTTATTCGTCTTAGCTTCAAATGGGTTTTCGCTGTTCTGGAATTGAATGCGGATTGGCGTACCCATGATTTCTAGTGAACGACGGTAGTAGTTCATCAGGAATCGCTTATATGAATCTGGCAGGTCACGAACTTGGTTACCGTGGATAACGATAATTGGTGGATTATAACCACCCGCGTGCGCGTATTTCAGTTTCACACGACGGCCACGAACCATAGGCGGTTGGTGATCATCAGTCGCCATCTTCATAATACGAGTTAGAACAGACGTACCAACACGGGTTGTCGCTGACTTGTAAGCCTCTTGAACCGACTCAAACAAGTGACCAACACCAGTACCGTGAAGTGCAGAGATAAAGTGAATACGTGCGAAATCAACGAAACCTAAACGACGGTCTAGTTCTTTCTTAACGCGCTCTTTCACGTCGTTGTCTAGGCCATCCCACTTGTTTACTGCGATCACGATTGAACGACCAGCGTTCAATGCAAAGCCTAGTAAGCTCAAGTCTTGATCTGAGATGTTCTCACGAGCATCAATAACAAGTAGAACAACGTTCGCATCTTCAACCGCTTTCAATGTCTTAACAACCGAGAACTTCTCTACAGTCTCGTTGATGTTTTTACGACGACGAACACCCGCGGTATCGATCAAAACGTATTCACGCTCATCACGGCTCATTGGGATGTAGATAGAATCACGAGTAGTACCAGGCATATCGTAAACAACCACACGCTCTTCACCTAAGATACGGTTAGTTAGCGTTGATTTACCTACGTTTGGACGACCAATAATTGCAAGCTTGATTGGCTGATCTTGCAGACGCTTAAACTCTTGTTCCGCTTCTTCTTCAGTGAAATCAACCTGCTCTACTTCTTCGTCTTCAAATTCTGTTAGATCGCTAATTTCACCCTGCTCAGCTTTCAGTGCTTCAGCAAATGGGTTTAGAGCAAGATCAATCAGTGCTGTAACACCACGACCGTGCGCTGCAGCAATTTGGTACATGTCTTCTACACCTAGCTGCCAAAAGTCAGCACTTGCTGCGTCAGGGTCAATACCATCAACCTTGTTTACTACAAGCATTGAAGGCTTTTCTAGTTGACGAAGGTGCTTCGCGATAGCAACGTCAGATGGTGTTAGACCAGCACGGCCATCTACCATGAACAGCACAACATCAGCTTCGTCGATCGCAGCTAATGACTGCTCTGCCATTTTAGTTTCAACACCTTCTTCGGTACCGTCGATACCACCAGTGTCGATAACAATAAACTCATGCTCACCAAGTTGAGCATGGCCATATTTACGGTCACGCGTTAAGCCAGGGAAATCCGCAACCAATGCATCACGAGTTCGAGTCAATCGGTTAAACAACGTAGATTTACCTACGTTCGGACGCCCTACTAGAGCAACAACAGGTACCATAACAACCTCTACAATTTCTTCTCTTAATGTAGTTATAGGTAAGCACTTGTTCGCAAGTTTAAACTCTTACCTATAACCACATGGTTTATTAATTTTTAACAATAAAACGGCTCCTGGCTGTTACCAACCAGGAGCCGACTGTGAATTATATCACGCTTTTATTGGCTAATCGTCAGTTTCTTTACATCGCCGTTGCGAGTCGTCACTAAGTAGCCTTCAGGCAGTTCAATTGGCGCTACAGCAAAGCCGCTGTCATCAACCAACTGCTGAGCAACGAACTCACCTGTTGAACGATCTAACCAATGAAGATAACCTTCTGTGTCACCCACAACAACGTATCCGTTAATGATAGCAGGTGCTGTCAGTAAACGGTTTTCTAGCAGTGGAGTACTCCAAAGTTCAGTACCGCTACGAGCATCAACTGCAACCACATGGTCCTTATCTGTAACAAGGAACAAACGGCTGCCGTCACTTGCTAAATCAATCGCTGACGAGTAGTTACGTTTCCAAACTGGCTTACCAGAGCGTAGATCAATGGCAATCAACTGACCATTGATACCAACCGTGTACAAAGTACCCCCCAGTACTACTGGCGATGCATCCACATCAACCAAGCGATCGATTTCCGTCGCGCCCTTTGGTGTACCAACAGGTTGTTGCCAAATTAACTGACCGCGCTCAACAATAGCTGCTGCTAGACGACCATTTGCCGTACCCCAAAACACACCACCAGAAACAGCAACAGGAGCACTGTCGCCACGTAGTGTCAGGCTTGGAACTTCAGTACTGATTGTCCACTTCTGTTCACCGGTCTCTTGGTCTAGCGCGAGCATCATACCGCGGCTAGTATGAACCAAGACCATGTTGTTGTCAGTGGCAGGAGATGCTAGCACCTCACCGTTTACCGATACACGCCACAGCTCTTCGCCAGTCGATTCATCCAGTGCGATTACTTCACCGTTTTCAGAACCAACAAACACTTTGCCGTAAGCTGCAGTTAAGCCACCAGACAAACGAGCCAGCACATCTTTCTCAAGATCTGTTTTCCACAGCTCTTTACCCGTTTCAGGATCAAGCGCTTTAACCAGACCTTCACGGCTTGCAACAAACACTTTGTCGTAAGCCAGCTCAGGTGTCAGTTTTGAAAAGTAGTGACCAACACCATCACCAACCGAGGTCGACCATTCCTGTTTAGGAGTGAACTCACTGTTTACCGTTGGTACTGGCGCCATGATTACGGTGTCTTCTTCACCCGCACAGCCAGCTAACAGGCCAAGAGCAATCGCACACAACGCCGCTTTTGGAAACATCTTCTTCATTCAAAGCGCCTTATTTAGCTAGGTCATCAAGTTTGATTTGAAGCGTTTGGCTCGCATCAAGAGCTTGCTGTGCTTCTGTGTAAGCACTGTATGCTGCGTCTGTGTCGCCTTTACGAAGTGAGATATCACCACGTAATTCAGCCACGCGGCCTTTCCAAGACTCGTCCGTTACTGCAGCAAGATCAGACAAAGCAGCATCAAATTCACCTTGCTCAGATTTGATACGAGCAACACGGTAAGTCAGTAATGGCGAAAGTGCCGCATCCTTAGTTGCCGCTTTTGCCCACTCTAGCTGCTCAAGTGCTGCAGATAATTCACCCGCTTGTACTTGTACTTTTGCTAGCTGCATAGCCGCAAGTACTGAGTATTCAGCGTCTTTGTTCGCGTCGATAAAAGCTTGAATATCAGATTGAGCATCAACGCCTTTTGCATCCAAAGCAGAGATCACTGTCGTGTAGCTTTCTGAAGCAGCTTCACGCGCCTCAACGACTGAATCTTGGTAGTAGCGCCAACCGAATAGACCACCTAAACCAATAACCGCACCGAAGATTACGGCTTTACCGTTCTCTTTCCACCACTCTTTAATGGCTTCAACCTGCTGCTCTTCGCTATCGTAAAGTTCCACTTCCTGTCCTCTTTAATTCTTTAAACACCAGCATAGTACTGACGTAAATATTCGTTATGAGCGTTTGCTCTAAGGCTAATTAGATTAGCGCAGCTACTTTGGCAGCAACGTCTGCTTGGGCAACAACTTCTTGTTCACCACCAACCAGATCTTTCAATACCACAGTGTTGTCTGCTACTTCGTTTTCACCCAGTACCAGAGCAACTACAGCACCGACTTTGTCTGCACGTTTGAATTGCTTCTTGAAGCTACCACCACCGAAGTGGCTCATTACACGTACACCCTCAACGGTATCACGTAATTGATTCGCTAGTTGCATGCCCGCGATCATTGTGCCTTCGCCAGCTGCAACCATGTAAACGTCAACACTGCGACGAACTTCTGTTAGCTCTAGCGTTTCCATCATTAAGACTAGACGCTCTAAGCCCATTGCGAAACCAACAGCTGGTGTTGCTTTACCACCCAGTTGCTCAACAAGACCGTCGTAACGACCACCGCCACATACGGTACCTTGAGCACCTAGGCTTTCAGTGATCCACTCAAATACTGTGCGGTTGTAGTAGTCCAAACCACGTACTAGACGCTCGTTAACTTGGTATTCGATACCAACAGCATCAAGAAGTTCACACAAACCAGCAAAATGTTGCTTCGACTCTTCACCCAAGTATTCAGAAAGTCGAGGTGCGTCACCTAAGATCGCTTGAACGTCTGGGTTCTTAGTATCTAGTACACGAAGTGGGTTTGTGTGCATGCGACGTTTGCAATCTTCGTCTAGCACATCAATGTGCTGTTCTAGGAAAGCAACAAGTGCTGTACGATAGTTTGCGCGATCTTCAGTAGAACCGATTGAGTTCAGCTCTAGACGAACGTGCTTGTCGATGCCTAGCTCACGCCATAGACGTGCAGTCATCATGATAAGTTCTGCGTCAACGTCTGGACCGTCTAGGCCAAACACTTCCACACCACACTGGTGGAATTGACGGTAGCGACCTTTTTGAGGACGCTCGTGACGGAACATTGGCCCCATGTACCATAGGCGTTGTTCATCACGGTTAATAAGGCTGTTTTGGATGCATGAACGTACACAACCCGCTGTGCCTTCTGGACGTAGCGTTAGACTATCGCCATTACGGTCATCAAAGGTGTACATCTCTTTTGAAACAACGTCTGTCTCTTCACCCACTGCGCGGCTAAATAGGTTTGTTTCTTCAACGATAGGCATACGCACTTCGTTGTAACCGTGTGCACTCACCACGTTCTTCACTGCGTTTTCTACTTTCTGCCACAGTGGTGATTGAGTAGGTAGGCAGTCGTTCATGCCTCGGATTGCTTGGATATTTTTAGCCACAATATTTATTCCGTAATTTCTCACGATCAGGTGTTGATGCGAATAGACAACCGCACCTCATCGCGTTTTATTAATCTTCTAGGTTTTCTACATCAATGCGATTTGCTTTATCAAGCACTGATGCTTTTGCTCGAATCTTAGCTTCAAGCTGATCAACAAGGTCGTTGTTGTCAAAGCGCTCTTTCTGACGCTTACCATCTTCGTAAAAGGCACTCTTACGAGCACTACCCGCTAGACCTAGATGAGATACTTCCGCTTCACCTGGGCCGTTCACCACACAACCGATGATAGAAACATCCATTGGGGTAATTACGTCTTCTAGACGCTCTTCAAGCGCGTTTACGGTGTTAATAACATCGAACTCTTGGCGAGAACAGCTCGGACACGCGATGAAGTTGATACCGCGCGAGCGAATACGCAAAGATTTAAGAATATCGAAGCCAACTTTGATCTCTTCAACAGGATCCGCAGCTAGCGAGATACGTAGCGTATCGCCAATACCTTCAGAAAGAAGCATACCTAAGCCAACAGAAGACTTAACCGCACCAGCACGTGCACCACCAGCTTCGGTAATACCAAGGTGAAGCGGTTGATCAATCTGTTTCGCCAGTAAACGGTATGAACCTACAGCTAGGAATACGTCAGATGCTTTAACGCTCACTTTAAATTGGTCAAAGTTGAGACGGTCTAAGATATCGACGTGACGCATCGCTGATTCAACAAGCGCTTCTGCTGTTGGCTCTGTATATTTCTCTTGAATCTCTTTCTCAAGAGAACCACCGTTAACACCAATACGAATCGGAATATTCATATCACGAGCACAATCAACAACTGAGCGGATACGGCTTTCATTACCGATGTTACCTGGGTTGATACGCAGACAGTCTACACCGTACTCAGCTACTTTCAGCGCAATACGGTAGTCAAAGTGAATGTCAGCGACCAAAGGAACAGAAACCTGCTGCTTGATTTGCTTAAATGCTTCAGCGGCATCCATAGTCGGTACAGATACGCGAACGATATCAGCGCCTACATTTTCCAGAGCTCGGATCTGAGCAACGGTTGCGGCTACGTCTGTTGTTCTTGTGTTGGTCATGGATTGCACAGCAATAGGTGCACCATCACCGATCGGCACATCACCCACATAAATACGGGTTGATTTGCGACGAATAATAGGAGATTCGTGTTGCATATTAACTCTAAGGTAAGGTTATTCTGGCTACTTTGCCTGAAGTATACCCAGAAAGGTCGACAGGTTCACTTGCAAATGTCATGGATACGCCTTCTGGCGCACCAAGAATCACTTTATATGGCGCTGTTCCTGATAGATTTAGTGACTGACCCGCTTTTTTGATGCCAGTTGATAAGGTTTTGCCGGTCGCATCTTTAACTTGAATCCAGCAGTCTGCAGTAAACTGCATCGTTAGCACTTTGGTTGCCACTTCAGGTGTTGTTTCAGGAGCAGGTGTTGCTTCAACGGTTTCTAATTCAACAGCTGGTTCTACGTCGACTGCTGGTTGTTCATCAGTCACGTCAAGTGCAGCTGAAGTATCTGTCGCATCACTGATTGCAGTAAGTCCTTCAGTATCTTCAATTACAGAAGCCGCAGCGTCGTTCTGCTCAGCTTCAATCACTTCTAAAGAGGCGAACTCAGGGTCCAGTGACTCTTCCACCGCAAGCTCTTCTGAGCTTTCAGTGTTAGTCAGAGATTGAGATAGGGTATCTTGTTGTTGATTCTGCCACCACCACAGTGAAGAGATACCGACGATAACTGCAAAGATACCCCAAGTCAGCAGCATAATACGGCTGTTGTGCTTTTCTGTTTTCGTCTTGCGAGAAAAGCTCAGCATTTCTTGATCTTCATGTTGAGCATCACCGGAGTGGCGAAGCGCGTTCAATACCACTTTTTCATCAAGATTGACGTATTTAGCGTATGAACGGATGTAACCACGCATAAAGGTTGCGACTTGGTCTGACTCAAATTGGTTTTCTTCAATTTGTTGAATTAAAGAAATGCGTAGTTTTAGGCGATCCGAGATCTGCTTTTGTGTTAAACCAAGAGCTTCTCGTTGATTTTTCAGTAGCGTCCCCGCTTCTATAGCTGGAGCGATCGGTTCTTGCGCTTGTGTGTCGTTTTCTGTGTTCATAGAGAGTGAACTTCTAAAATATTATCGCAGGTCGACGAGAGCGTTTTTTATTGTCGTTTAAGCTCATTCTAGCAACCCACTTATGTGGAATTTGTCCTGTTACCCAACTCATCAACCCTTAAAGACGAACGACATGCATTTTATTATTAATGACGTTCTCAGGAAGCTAGTTTATCAAGTAGTCAACCTAAATAGACATATTGATGGTCGGTAACAAGCGAGCACTTAAATTAATTTAAGATTAGTTAATCATAAGCCAATGCCATTACAAGGCAAAAATACTTTCAACAAAATTTACCGTCAGCTCATGCTTTTGTCCAAAAATTGACGAAAAATGTAAGAAAGCGTGGGCAAGAAGTCTAAAAAATAGAAAACGAAGTTCCAAAAACGCAACAAGCCAGAAGTAAGACTTCTGGCTTGTTTAGATTCAAATCGCGTTTTAAACCGCTTTTACTTCAATCACACCACCGGCAACCAAGTTAGCTTCTGAAGCCGCTTTAAGCATTTTAGTACGCTTAGTTCTATCGATAACATCACCTACCAACTGGCCACATGCTGCATCAATATCGTCACCACGCGTTTTACGAACCGTTACTGTGTAGTCATATTCCATTAGCGTTTTTTGGAAGCGGTCAATACGAGAGTTGCTTGGCTTCTTGTATGGTGAACCTGGGTAAGGGTTAAATGGAATCAGGTTGATCTTACATGGCGTATCTTTCATTAGCTCTGCAAGTTCACGAGCGTGGTCCATATCGTCATTCACATGATCCAATAGAACGTACTCTACCGTTACTTTACCGCGGTTAGCATTTGAAGAAGCAATGTAGCGACGTACAGACGCTAGGAAATCTTGGATATCCCAACGGTCGTTGATCGGCATAATTTGGCTACGAAGTTCATCGTTTGGCGCGTGCAGAGAGATAGCAAGTGCTACATCGATGTTATCTGTCATTTGATCAAGGCCAGATACAACACCTGAAGTAGATACTGTTACGCGACGCTTAGACAGTGCGAAACCTAGGTCATCGAGCATGATCTCTAATGATGGCATTAGGTTTTTCATGTTAAGTAGCGGCTCGCCCATACCCATCATTACAACGTTAGTAATTGGACGACGACCTGTCTCTTTCTCTAGACCGATTTCACGAGATGCACGCCAGATTTGCCCCACGATCTCAGAAACTTTTAGGTTACGGTTAAAGCCTTGTTGAGCTGTCGAGCAGAATTTACACTCTAGCGCACAACCAACCTGTGAAGATACACACAGCGTTGCACGGTCACCGTCTGGGATGTATACCGTCTCAACGTCTTGGTCGCCAACGCTCATTGCCCATTTAATTGTGCCGTCTGAAGAGTGTTGAGCTTCAGAAACAACAGGTGCAACAATTTCACAGCGGCGTTGAAGTTTTTCACGTAACTTTTTGTTGATGTTGTTCATATTTTCGAAGTCATCGACACCGAAGTGATACATCCACTTCATCACTTGATCTGCGCGAAAAGCTTTCTCATTCAATTCTTCTGTGAAAAATTTACGAAGACCTTTACGATCAAAATCGAGTAGATTGACTTTAGCTGTGGTCATGATGCCTCTCAATGACGGAACAATAATTAAGGGCGCGAATTGTACAGCCTTTACGCATGTTCAACAAGGGCTGTAAAACCCTGTGTTTACTAAGACATTCAAACTTAAGTGATTAAAATTTGAACAGCCACATTTGTAAGCTGAGATTTAGTGGATTTGGGGCTAAATATCTGGCCTCCACAACTACGACAGAGATTCCCGACTACGCTCCTTCGTCACTATCGGGAATGACGAGACTAACTAGTAAACCCTGACTAATCTCAACAAGCTAACAAGACACAGCCCCGTCATTCCAAAATCGAGGGACGAGATATCTGGAATCTCTAACGTAAAATCCACATACAAAAAAGGCCTCACCGAAGTAAAGCCTTTAGAATCATTTGCTGTGTCGCTTATTGAGCTGGACGTGGGCAAATCTCAGATTCTGGGAAGAAAAACTCGATTTCACGAGCTGCAGACTCTGGGCTGTCGCTGCCGTGTACTGAGTTGTAACGCATGCTGATTGCGTAATCTGCGCGGATAGTACCACACGCCGCTTCTTCTGGGTTTGTTTTACCCATAAGTTCACGGTAACGAGCGATTGCGTTTTCGCCTTCTAGTACTTGAACCATGATAGGACCAGAAGTCATGAACTCTTTTAGTGGACCAAAGAATTCTTTGCCTTCGTGTTCTGCGTAGAAGCCGCTCGCTTGCTCTTCAGTCAGATGAACCATCTTAGCAGCGATAATTTCTAAGCCTGCTTTTTCGATGCGGTGGTAGATTTCACCCACAAGGTTACGCTTAACTGCATCCGGCTTAACAATTGAGAACGTTCTTTCTAGAGCCATAGGGATTCCTTCACTTCATTTTTTTGTTATTAAATACTGAAATTACCAAGATCATTCGATCTAAGGTAATCAATGAGCGGTATCGAAACACCGCTCACGTTATTATTTTGCTTGGTCGATAAGAATACGAGCCAGTGTGCGAACACCCATGCCCGTTGCACCAGCCGCCCATTTATCACTTGGAGATTTACGGTAAGTACCCGCGCAATCCATGTGCATCCAGCCTTTTTTGTAGTCATCTACGAAGTAAGACAGGAACGCAGCAGCAGTACTTGCACCAGGAGTGTAATCACCCGTGCTGATGTTCGAAAGGTCAGCAAAGTTTGAAGGCAGCATGCCACGGTGGAAATCCGCAAGAGGCAATGGCCATAAGCCTTCTTTCTCTTGATTAGCCGCCGTTAGTGCTTGGTGAGCCAGCTCGTCATCAAAGCTCATTAGCGCGTGGTAGTCGTTACCCAGTGCGTTTTTAGCAGCGCCCGTCAGCGTTGCACAGTCGATGATAAGCTCAGGATTTTGCTCACTTGCGTACATCAGGCCATCAGCTAGAACTAAACGACCTTCTGCGTCGGTGTTCATGATCTCAACTGTCTTACCGTTCTTGTATGTGATGATATCGCCAAGCTTCAATGCACGGCCAGAGATCATGTTCTCTGCACAACATAGGATAAGCTTGATGCGCTTGTTCAGGCCACGCTCAATCGCAAGACCTAAACCACCGGTGATAGTCGCTGCGCCACCCATATCCGCTTTCATTGCAGTCATGAACTGACCTGGTTTAATGCTGTAACCGCCTGAGTCAAATGTAATACCTTTACCAACTAGACAGGCAAATACAGGTGCGTTTTCGTCACCCGTTGGGTTGAAGTCCAGTTGAAGCATTGCTGAAGTACGCTCAGAGCCGCGACCTACCGCATAGATGCCTTCCCAACCTTCAGTTAGTAGGTCTTTGTCTTTAACGATTTTTGCTTTAACTGTGCCTTCTGGCGCGACTGACTTGATATATTCAGCTGCCATTGTTGCCAGTTGACGAGGTGCGACTTCTTCAGCGGTCTTATTGATAATGTCACGCGTCCAATCTGTAGCACGAATACGCGCCTCTAGTTCAGCTTGGTCTGCTTCTGGCAGTGCGTCCCACTCCAATGTATTCTTTTTCTTTGGTCCACGGTAACCTTGATTGAAAGCCCATACGCTCTCTAGACCCCAACCTTCACCACTTAGTGAAACGAATGAAATACCTTGTCCATCAAGTGTGCGACCTGCGCGTTGAACGGCACCAAGATCGTGGCCTTCACCAATGTGAATTGTCGCTCCTGTTTCCGAGAACGATAAGATAGCTTTTGCTCCCCACTGAGGCTGGGCAGCTTCCTGACTTAAAAATACTGACATCTGTGTAGACATGATTTCTCCTTGTCTGAGAACCACCTTACTTGAGTGATCCTGATTATTTTTTATTAGCGCACTGATGTTAGCATTATGTAGAAGTAAAATGTCATTTTGATAAAAAAACGGACCATAAGGTCCGCTTTTTTTAGTAAGAATTGTTAACTTGGCTGCGTTTTATATGAGGTTGATTTCACTCCATAGCCAAATCATCGATATGATGATTAATCCATCTCATCCATCCAGCACAAAATAATAGCCTCTAAGATCTTTTCGTTCGAGTGGTTAGGCTCGTCGTCAAACTCTTCAAGGTCTAATACCCACTGGTGCAGATCGGTAAAACGTACCGTTTTAGGATCTGTATCAGGGTACAAATCACATAGCTCAATTGCGATATCGCGAGAATCAATCCACTTCAAGCTCATAACACTTCCTTATATTTATCAGAGACACTTAGTCATTTTATGATCTATATTCTAGGCCAGTTTTGTTAAACCGTTATCTCTGCCATGGCGGACACCACCATGACTGCAGAGAAGTTCTTAATGGTCTTCAGACGCTAGGTTCAACGTGTACTTTGGAATCTCAACAACAAGGTCTTCGTCAGCGACTTTCGCTTGGCAACCTAGGCGAGACTCCATCTCTAAACCCCATGCTTTATCAAGCATATCGTCTTCTAGGTCATCGCTCTCTTCTAAAGAATCGAAACCTTCACGAATCACAACGTGACATGTTGTACATGCACACGATTTTTCACATGCGTGCTCAATACCAATACCGGCCTTTAGTGCAACATCAAGAACCGTTTCACCAGTTTTTGCTTCTAAAACAGCGCCTTCTGGACATAGATCTTCGTGAGGTAAAACAATAATCTTTGGCATGTTTATCTATTCTCTAACTATTAAATATTATCGACTGACTGACCTGACAGTGCAGCACGAATTGATTTATCCATACGACGTGAAGCAAAGTCTTGGCTCGCTTTGTCGGTATTCTTAATTTCTTGTTCAATGGCATCAGCATTGTCGCCATTGCGTGCTTCGATCAGGGTTTCAATTGCCTGAAGAAGTTGCTGCTTTTCTTGCTCGTTAAGTAGCTCATCGCCATCAGCTTGCATTGCTGCAATCAGGCCTTCAATAACACGATCTGCTTCTACGCGTTGTTCAGCAAGTGCACGCGCTTGCATATCTTCTTTAGCAAACGTCATAGAGTCTTTCAGCATGTTAGCAACTTCATCATCGCTCAGGCCGTAAGAAGGCTTCACTTGGATTTCAGCTTGAACACCTGTGCTCTTCTCCATAGCCGTAACCGATAGCAGGCCATCAGCATCCACTTGGTAAGTCACACGAATATGCGCCGCGCCAGCAGCCATTGGTGGAATGCCTTTCAGAGCAAAACGAGCTAGTGAGCGACAGTCGTCCACCATTTCACGTTCACCTTGAACGGTGTGTACTGTCATTGCAGTTTGACCGTCTTTGAACGTAGTAAATTCTTGTGCGCGAGCCACTGGGATCGTGGTGTTACGCGGAATGATCTTTTCTACTAGGCCACCCATGGTTTCGATACCTAGTGAAAGTGGGATTACGTCCAATAGCAACATTTCTGAATCAGGTTTGTTACCTACTAGAATATCCGCTTGAATTGACGCACCAATCGCAACCACTTCATCAGGATTAATACTGGTTAATGGCGTACGACCAAAGAAGTCACCCACCATTTCACGTACTAGTAATGTACGAGTTGAACCACCAACCATTACCACTTCTAGCACTTCATCCGCATCAACTTCTGCATCTTTTAAAGCGCGACGACATGAAAGTAGCGTTTTCTTAACTAGAGGCTTGATGATCTCTTCAAACTCTTCACGAGTTAATGAACCAGACCAACCTAGTACTTCAACATCAACGCTTTCTGATTCAGACAAGCCAATTTTAGCTTCCGTTGCTGCATCGAGAAGCGCACGGTTTTGCTCAGCTGTTAGCTCTGATAATCCCATTTGTTCTTGGAAATGATCAGCAACAAGGTGGTCAAAATCATCACCGCCTAGTGCAGAATCACCGCCAGTAGCTAGAACTTCAAAGACACCTTTAGACAAGCGTAAAATGGAGATATCAAACGTACCACCGCCTAAGTCGTAAACCGCGATCACCCCTTCTTTGCCTGAATCCAGACCGTAAGCAATCGCTGCCGCCGTTGGTTCATTTAGAAGACGTAACACATGAAGACCAGCCAGCTGCGCGGCGTCTTTAGTACCAGCACGTTGCGCATCATCGAAATACGCAGGAACGGTAATCACCGCACCAGATAGCTCACCGCCTAATGTAGATTCAGCACGTTGACCTAGCGCTTTCAGAATATCTGCAGATACTTGAATCGGGTTCTTGTTACCTTGCTCTGTACGAATCACAGGTAGGCCATTATCACTTTCTTCAAACTGATATGGCAGAGATGGGTATCGTTGCTGAATATCAGCCAGTGAGCGACCAATCAATCGCTTAACTGAGATAATAGTGTTCTTAGGATCAGTCTGTGCATTTACACGAGCTTCATCACCAGTCGTGTGTGAGTCTGACTGATAATGAACAACGGAAGGCAGAATGCTACGACCATCTTGATCAACGAGCGTGCTCGCCTCACCACTGCGTACGGACGCAACCAATGAGTTTGTTGTACCTAAATCAATCCCCACAGCAAGCTTGTGCTGGTGAGGAGCGGCGCTTTGCCCTGGTTCTGCAATCTGAAGTAGTGCCATGGATGTGTCCTTGTTGTACCAACTAGCCGATCAGACGATCTTCAACTAGCTCGATTTCATTCTTTAATTTTGCAATAAACTTTAGCTTTCTTACTCGGTCTGCAGCCTCTAACCAAGCTTGGCTGTCGAGTTCTTGTTGGATAGCGCTTAATTGTTGTTTATACATTTTGCTAACCTTTCCCTCAAATGCAAACAAGGCATCTTCCGGATCAGAACTGTCAGCGATATCTTCAAGCTCTTCACGCAGTTCCATTTGCTCCATAAGAAACATTGGATCTTGCATGGTCTGTTGTTCACCACGGATATCTTCACCATGTTGAACTAACAGGTATTCTGCACGGCTAATTGGATTCTTCAGCACCTGGTACGCGTCGTTAATTTGCGCGGCTTTTTGCACGGCTAGTAGGCGGTCTCGCTCAGAAGCTGTGGCAAATTTATCAGGGTGGAATTGGCGTTGCAGATCTCTAAACTGAGAAGAAAGAAGGCTACCATCCAGCTGGAACTGAAGTGGTAGCCCAAATAATTCGAAATGATTCATGTAACGGTGGTCCTAAGTTTAGGCTCTTAAATCAGAGCCTAATTTTATTCTTCGCTTACTATAAACGCTTGACGATTCAATCACTTATACATTGAAGCTCTCACCACAACCACACTCGCCTTTCGCGTTAGGGTTGTTGAATTCAAAACCTTCGTTTAGGCCTTCTTTTACGTAATCAAGCTCAGTACCGTCTAGGTAAACTAGGCTCTTTGGATCAATAATGACCTTCACACCTGAATGCTCAAACACTTGATCTTCTTCGTTAAGCTCGTCAACGAATTCTAGTACATACGCCATACCCGAACAGCCAGTGGTTTTAACCGCTAAGCGTAACCCGATACCTTTGCCTCGGTTATCTAGGAAAGCTTGAACTCGACTTGCCGCCGTCTCTGTCATGGTGATGGCCATACTACAACCTTGTGTTTTATATAAATTGAGAAATCAGGGGGAGCACAAAGGATGCTCCCAAATATTGCTTATTTTGGAGGATTACTTAAGGAGACGATTAACGCTTCTTTTTGTAATCCGCAACTGCTGCTTTGATTGCATCTTCAGCAAGAATTGAACAGTGAACCTTCACTGGTGGCAACTCAAGCTCTTCTGCGATTTCAGAGTTTTTGATAGCAGCCGCTTCATCAATGCTTTTACCTTTAACCCACTCTGTTACCAGTGAGCTAGAAGCGATTGCACTACCACAACCGTAAGTTTTGAATTTTGCGTCTTCGATAATACCTTCTGGTGTTACCTTGATTTGCAGTTTCATTACGTCACCACAAGCTGGTGCGCCAACCATGCCGCTACCTACACTTGGGTCTTCTTTGTCAAACGAACCTACGTTACGTGGGTTTTCGTAGTGATCAATTACTTTTTCGCTATATGCCATGATAGTTACCTCGAATCCTCTATATCCGTGAGATTAGTGATGTGCCCACTCAACAGTGTCCAGATCAATCCCTTCTTTATACATATCCCATAGAGGAGACATGTCGCGTAATTTGTTTACCGCTACACGAATTTGTGCAATCGCGTAGTCGACTTCTTCTTCCGTTGTGAAACGGCCGAATGAGAAACGTACTGAGCTGTGTGCCAGTTCATCATTTAGACCAAGAGCACGTAGAACGTATGATGGCTCTAAGCTTGCAGATGTACATGCAGAACCCGAAGATACCGCTAGGTCTTTTAGAGACATAAGCAGAGACTCACCTTCAACGAAAGCAAAGCTTACGTTTAGGTTATGTGGTACACGTTGGTCTAAGTCACCGTTTACAGTTACCGCTTCTAGATCCTGAACACCTTTCAATAGGCGCTCACGAAGTGCTAGTGCGTGATCGAAATCTTTCTGCATGTCTTGCTTAGCGACAGCACACGCTTCGCCCATACCCACGATTTGGTGAGTAGCAAGTGTACCAGAACGGAAGCCACGCTCGTGACCACCACCGTGCATTTGCGCTTCAAGACGGATACGTGGCTTTCGACGAACGTAAAGTGCACCGATACCTTTAGGGCCGTACATTTTATGAGCTGAAAGTGAAATTAGGTCAACTTTAGTCTCTTTAACGTCTAGTGGGATTTTACCCGCAGACTGAGCTGCATCAACGTGGAAGATGATCTTGCGAGAGCGACATAGTTCGCCGATGGCATTGATATCTTGGATAACGCCGATTTCGTTGTTTACATGCATGATAGAAACAAGAACTGTGTCTTCACGCATTGCAGCTTGTAGCTTGTCTAAATCGATGATGCCGTTTGCTTCTGGCTCTAGGTAAGTTACCTCAAAACCTTCACGCTCTAGTTGGCGACATGGATCAAGAACCGCTTTGTGTTCTGTTTTGCACGTGATTACGTGCTTACCTTTCTTCTCGTAAAAGTGCGCTGCACCTTTAATAGCAAGGTTATCTGACTCTGTAGCACCAGAAGTGAAAACAATTTCACGTGGGTCTGCATTTAATAGGTCAGCAATTTGCTCACGAGCATTATCTACTGCTTCTTCTGCCTGCCAGCCGTAACGGTGTGAACGAGATGCAGGGTTACCGAAGTTACCGTCCATCGTCATGCACTGAACCATTTTCTCAGCAACTCGTGGATCGACTGGGCATGTAGCTGAATAGTCAAAGTAAATAGGCAGTTTCATTTTCGACTCCAATGTAAAAACTGACCGCTATGAGCGGGCATTAACACCGTGAGGTGCTGCACTAATCGTTGTAGTGCTCGTATTTTTTTGTGCAAAACTATTGTTAACCGCAAGATCAATATCTTGACGATCAGAAATCTCTAAAACTTCGTTATCTTTCATCAGCTCGCCAAGAGTGATGTCGTTTAAGAAGCTGCTGATTCGGGAGCTTAAATCACGCCAAAGGGTGTGAGTTAAACAACGACTGCCACCTTGGCAATCTGCTCGACCGTGACACTTAGTTGCATCTACTGATTCGTCAACTGCTGCAATCACAGTTCCGACAGCGATATCACCCGCTTCAGCGCCAAGGCGGTAACCACCACCTGGGCCACGAACACTAGCAACTAAGCCAGCTTTACGTAACTTAGAAAAAAGTTGCTCTAAGTAAGATAACGAGATGCCTTGTCGCTCTGAGATGTCAGCCAGAGGAACTGGGCTTTTTTGCGAATGTAGTGCTACATCTAGCATAGCCGTTACCGCATATCTTCCTTTAGATGTAAGTTTCATATCACACCGTATCCACATTGTTTATGTGGTTGGAATTTTCCCATACCTGACTAAATTGGTCAAGTATTTTACCTGACTATTTTAGTCAGGTATTCATCCTTACAGAGAGCGTGGTTTTCACTGGCTGTTTTTGCTCTTCTCGATAGAAGTCAAAATACCACGAAGCGTGTTGATCTCTTGAAGTTCTGGACGCGCACGACTAAACAGGCGACGTAACTTATTCATCACCTGCCCAGGTTTATCCTTAGAGATAAATTGGGTATCGATGATGACTTTTTCAAGGTGTTCATAGAACATTTCTAGTTCATCGTGACGAGGGTACTCATCTTGAGGCTGTGGCTTGTATTGGCTAGCCACCATATCAAGGTGCGCAACACGTACTTCGTAGCTCAGTGTCTGCACGGCCATCGCTAGGTTTAGCGAGCTGTATTCAGGGTTTGCAGGAATACATACATGGTAGTGACACTTTTGCAGTTCTTCATTCGTAAGGCCTGTGCGCTCACGACCAAATACTAATGCTACTGGGTGCTTTTGGCCTTCAACAGCAAACTTTTCACCACACTCGCGAGGCTCAAGCATTGGCCACTCAAGAGTACGTGAACGAGCACTTGAACCGACAACCAAACCGCAGTCTTTTACGGCTTCGTCTAATGTAGAGACAATCACCGCGTTTTCAGCGATGTCACCAGCGCCGGCAGCCAGTGCTAAGGTCTGCTCGTCAACTTCACACTGAGGGTCTACAAGAATTAACTGACTCAAACCCATCACTTTCATTGCGCGAGCTGCTGATCCGATATTTCCCGAATGAGACGTACCAACCAGAACGACTTTTACATTGTCTAACATGCTATATGACACCACTTTAAAAATAATCGCGAGATATTAACACATCGCAAAGTAAAATGGTCAGACCCTTCGTGTAATGTGAATCTAAGAGTTCAAAAAATAACCACTTCCCTTTTGGGAAAACTTTGGTATACTCGCCGCCGCTTTAAATTGTTCTTTAACATCTTGTGGGAAAAACCATATGCATCCAATGCTAAACATTGCGATACGCGCTGCGCGTAAAGCTGGCAACCATATTGCTAAATCTCTAGAAACAACTGATAAGATCGAAACGTCTCTAAAAGGTAACAACGATTACGTTACTAACATTGCTCAAGAAGCTGAGTACATGATCATTGAGACAATCAAAGCATCTTACCCAGAGCACAGCATTATTTCTGAAGAGAAAGGCCTAATCGAAGGTAAAGACTCTGACGTACAATGGATCGTTGACCCACTAGATGGCACCAATAACTTTGTAAAAGGTTTCCCTCACTTCTCTGTATCTATCGCTGTTCGCATGAACGGTCGTACAGAAGTTGCTTGTGTTTACGACCCAATGCTAAACGAGCTATTCACAGCTCAACGTGGCGCTGGTGCTCAACTAAACAACGCTCGCATGCGTGTTACACAACTTAAAGACCTTCAAGGTACTGTTCTAGCAACGGGTTTCCCATTCAAAGCTAAGCAACACTCTGAGTCTTTCATGAAGATCATTTCTGGTCTATTCGTCGACTGTTCTGACTTCCGCCGTACTGGTTCTCCAGCACTTGACCTATGTTACCTAGCAGCGGGTCGTGTTGACGGTTACCTAGAACTAGGCCTAAAACCTTGGGACCTAGCAGCTGGCGATCTAATCGCACGTGAAGCTGGTGCAATCCTAACTGACTTCGCTGGCGGTACTGACTACATGAAGTCTGGTAACGTTGTAGCTTCAAGCGCACGTGGTGTTAAGTCTATTCTTAAGCACGTTCGTGAGAATGCAAACGAAGGTATGCTGAAGTAATTCAGGCCTTACGTTAATAGCCTCTATTCAACAGAGAGCTAAAACTTCAAAGCCTCGCACATGCGGGGCTTTTTTGTATCTGTGGTTCAGGAGTTCGAGATTCGAGATTCGAGATTCGAGATTCGAGATTCGAGATTCGAGATTCGAGCAGAATAGCGCTCATGACATTAAGTGCAACTCACCTCGAACGTAATTTGTATTAAGTTTTCCTACAAAATGTAGGCATAAAAAAACCGCTAGTTACCTAGCGGTTTTTTGGGTTTAACGAAACTTGTTAAGCCAAGGCTTATGGCATTTCGTCAAACTCTTCACCTTCTTTTTCCACTTCTGGTGGCATTAGGTGTTCACGCGTAATACCCAACTTCATCGCTAGTGCAGATGCAACGTAGATAGAAGAGTAAGTACCAACCGTAATACCCAGTAGAAGTGCGGTTGCGAAACCGTGAATCATTGCGCCGCCCTGAACAAACAGTGCGATAACTACGAACAAAGTTGTACCAGAAGTGATCAATGTGCGGCTCAATGTTTGTGTGATTGAGCTGTTCAGTACTTCAGGAGCTTCGCCTTTACGCATCTTACGGAAGTTCTCACGAATACGGTCGAATACAACAATGGTATCGTTGAGCGAGTAACCGACTACCGTTAGCAAGGCAGCTACGATGGTCAGGTCTACTTCAATTTGCATTAGAGAGAATACGCCCAGCGTGATGATAACGTCGTGCGCCAGTGCAAGTACCGCACCTGCCGCCAAACGCCATTCGAATCGCACAGATACGTAGATCAATATACAGATAAGAGAAACTAGGATAGCAAGGCCACCCGCTTCTGTTAGCTCATCACCTACGTTAGGGCCAACGAACTCAATACGACGCATTTCAACTTGTTCACCTGTGCCTTTCTCGATAGCTGAAAGAATTTGGTTACCAAGTGTCTCGCCTGCAACCCCGTCACGAGGGCGTAGACGAACCATTACATCACGAGCTGAACCGAAGTTCTGTACCGTTGCATCACCAAAGCCGTCGGCCTCAAGTGCACTACGGATATCAGGAAGGTGTGCTGGTTGTTCAAAACCCACTTCAATCAGAGTACCGCCAGTAAAGTCTAAACCCCAGTTCAACGATTTCGTTGTAAGAGTGAAGATAGCTGCACCAATCATCAAGATAGAGAGAACAAAGGCAACCTTTGACCAACGCATAAAGTCGATCATTTTTTGTGCTTTTAGAATCTGAAACATATTAATTCCTAGCCTTAGATCGACAGTTTCTTAACGCGTTTGCCGCCATACATCAGGTTCACGATACAACGTGTGCCGACAATAGCTGTAAACATAGAAGTCAGGATACCGATAGACAGTGTTACCGCGAAGCCTTTAATCGCACCAGTACCAACCGCAAATAGAATGATTGCTGTTAGAAGCGTGGTGATGTTCGCATCGGCAATTGTGCTGAATGCGTTCGCGTAACCTTGGTGAATCGCTTGTTGTGGACTGCGTCCCTCTCGAAGTTCTTCACGTATACGCTCAAAGATCAGTACGTTCGCATCTACCGCCATACCCACCGTTAATACAATTCCGGCAATACCTGGTAGCGTCATGGTTGCACCTGGGATCATCGACATTACACCAATAATCAATACCAAGTTCGCCATCAGCGCAACATTCGCGATAAGACCAAAACTACGGTAGTAAAGCAGCGTAAATAGCATTACGGCAGCCATGCCCCAAACCATCGCCATGATACCCATATCGATGTTTTGTTGACCCATAGACGGACCAATCGTACGTTCTTCAACAATCGAGATAGGCGCAATTAGAGCACCTGCACGAAGTAAAAGTGCCAAGTTATGAGCTTCAGCTGTAGAGTCGATACCAGTAATACGGAAGTTACGGCCAAGAGCAGATTGAATCGTCGCTTGGTTGATCACTTCTTCATGCTTAGTAAGAATCACTTTACCTTCAGGTGTCTTACGACCGCTGTCTTTGTACTCTGCAAATACGGTTGCCATTAGCTTACCGATATTTTGACGAGAGAACGCTGACATCTTGCTACCACCTTCGCTGTCTAGCGAGATATTAACTTGAGGACGACCATATTCATCAACACTTGAGCTTGCATCTGTAATGCTAGAACCACCTAGGATAACGCGCTTCTTAAGTACCACAGGGCGACCATCACGGTCTTGCTTGATTTCACTACCAGCAGGAGCACGACCAGAAGCGGCAGCGGCTAAGTCAGCACTGCTATCAACTTCACGGAATTCAAGCGTTGCAGTCGCACCAAGAATTTCTTTAGCACGAGCCGTGTCTTGAACACCTGGCAATTCCACTACGATACGGGTAGCGCCTTGACGTTGAACCAAAGGCTCAGCAACACCAAGTTCGTTTACACGATTACGTAGAATGGTAATGTTTTGCTCTACCGCGTAGTTACGGATTTCTTGAAGACGAGCTTCAGTGAAGTTAGCAATCAAAGAAAAACGACCATTCGAGTCAGAGTCTACGAATGTCATATCTTGGTGCTTAGATTGCAGTAGCGATTTCGCTTCAGCAAGCTGCTCTTCATTACGTAAAATCACTTCTACCGCATCTTTGCCCGATGGACGAATAGCACGGTAACGGATCTTCTCTTCACGAAGTTCACTACGGAACGCTTCTTCTTGTTGGCCTACTAGCTTTTCCATTGCAGCGTCCATATCCACTTCCATTAAGAAGTGAACACCACCACGTAGGTCAAGACCAAGCTTCATTGGTGCAGCACCAATAGACTCAAGCCAATCCGGTGTTGAAGCCGCTAGGTTTAATGCAACGATAACGTCTTCATCTAATGCTTCAGTGATAACATCACGGGCACTAATTTGAGAGTCTGTGTCGTTAAAGCGAACAAGAATGGAACCGTTTTCGAGAGCAACGGATTTAGTTGAAAGGTTTTCTGCTTCAAGAGCATTGGTGACAGCATCCAGCGTAGACATATCTACAGAGGCGCCACGCGCCCCTGTAACTTGAACTGCCGGATCTTCACCGTATATATTTGGAAGTGCGTACAACGCAGCGATGGCAATAGTAAACACCACCATCAGGTACTTCCATAACGGATAACGGTTTAGCACAGCGAGGATCCTCTAGCTGTTTATAGAGATTTCAGAGTACCTTTTGGTAGCACTGCTGTAACGAAGTCTTTCTTGATAACTACTTCGTTGTTTGCGTTCAGTTCGATCGCAACGTAGTCGTTGTCTTCTGCAATCTTAGTGATTTTACCGATCAGACCGCCGCTAGTAAGAACTTCGTCGCCTTTGCCCATAGAAGCCATTAGGTTCTTGTGCTCTTTAACGCGCTTCGCTTGTGGACGATAGATCATGAAGTAGAAGATCACAGCGAACATACCCAGCATGATAAGCATTTCGAAACCGCCGCCTGCTGGTGCACCTTCTGCTGCTGCGTGAGCTTGAGAAATAAACATTTAAAACATCCTCTATTTATATTTTCGTAATTGTTTGTCTAATTGGGTTGTATCCCTTTATTTTCAAGCCCCATCCCTCCGAAGAGAGACAGGGCTCGCAAAAAGAAATACTAAGATTCTTTACCTAGTGGTGGTACTTCACGCCCCATTCTTGCGTAGAACTCTGCAACAAACTCTTCAAAGCGGTCTTCATCGATAGACTGACGAATGTCAGACATTACTCGTTGGTAGAAACGCAGGTTATGAATCGTGTTCAGTCGAGCACCTAGGATTTCGTTGCAACGATCCAAGTGGTGCAAGTACGACTTGCTGTAGTTCTTACAAGTGTAACAGTCACACTCTGAATCTAGTGGTGTTGTATCGGTTTTATGCTTCGCATTACGGATCTTGATCACACCTTCAGTTACAAATAGGTGACCGTTACGTGCATTTCGCGTTGGCATGACACAGTCAAACATGTCGATACCACGACGAACACCTTCAACTAGGTCTTCTGGTTTGCCTACGCCCATTAGGTAACGTGGCTTATCTTCAGGCAATTGAGGACATGTGTGCTCAAGAATGCGGTGCATGTCTTCTTTTGGTTCGCCTACTGCTAGGCCGCCAACTGCGTAACCGTCGAAACCAATTTCAGTTAGGCCTTTAACAGATACATCACGTAGGTCTTCGTATACACCACCTTGAACGATACCGAATAGTGAGTTCGGGTTTTCAAGTTGGTCGAAGTGGTTACGAGAACGCTCAGCCCAACGAAGAGACATCTCCATTGAGTCTTTCGCTTCTTTGTGTGTCGCAGGGTAAGGCGTACACTCATCGAAGATCATTACGATGTCTGAACCTAGGTCTTTTTGGATTTCCATCGACTTCTCAGCGTCCATGAAGATCTTGTCACCGTTTACAGGGTTACGGAAGTGAACACCCTCTTCAGTGATTTTACGCATCGCACCTAAGCTGAATACTTGGAAGCCGCCTGAATCGGTCAGGATAGGACCTTGCCAGTTCATGAAGTCGTGCAAGTCACCGTGCATTTTCATGATTTCTTGACCAGGACGTAACCATAGGTGGAATGTATTACCTAGTAGGATTTCAGCACCTGTGTCTTTTACTTCTTCAGGGGTCATACCTTTTACAGTACCGTAAGTACCTACAGGCATAAATGCTGGTGTTTCAACGGTACCGCGTTCAAACTGAAGTTGACCACGACGTGCACCAGCGTTTGTTTTTTTAAGTTCGTATTTTAATTTCACGAAGCCTCCAATATGCCAGAGAAACAATCTGACTGTTAATTCAGAGCTTAAGTTAACCTTAATACTCTATGAGGAGCGGTCGCGTATTCCTTGCGAGAGATTAGACAGAGACCCTGCCCGACTCCTAGCTTACTGCTAGCACCCGTAAATTCTTATTTATATCGCTTATAACCAGCTTAAATTAGCTGGTTTTCTTGTTGATGAACATGGCATCACCATAGCTGAAGAAGCGGTATTCGCTCTTCACTGCATGATCGTATGCAGCCATTACATGGTCGTAACCTGCAAACGCACTCACCAACATAATCAGAGTCGATTCAGGTAAGTGGAAGTTAGTGATAAGGCAATCGACCAACTGGTATTCGTAACCAGGGAAAATAAAGATTTCTGTATCACCAAAGAATGGCACTAATTCTGTACCATTTTTCAGAGCATCTTGTGCTGCACTTTCTAGAGAACGAACCGATGTTGTACCCACTGCGATAATACGTCCGCCACGTGCTTTCGTTGCCGCAACCGCATCCACCACTTCTTGCGGTACTTCAACGTACTCTGCATGCATGTGGTGATCGTTGATGTTGTCTACTTTTACTGGCTGGAATGTGCCCGCGCCAACGTGCAGCGTTACATATGCAAACTCAACGCCTTTAGCTTTCATGTCGGCCATTAACTTGTCGTCAAAGTGAAGACCGGCTGTTGGTGCAGCTACCGCACCTGGCTTTTCATTATAGACCGTCTGGTAACGCTCTTTATCTGCGTCTTCATCTGGACGATCAATATAAGGAGGCAGTGGCATGTGACCAACGCTGTTCAGAATCTCTAGAACGCTTTGATCAGATGTAAAATGGATTTCAAATAACGAATCATGACGCGCGACCATTTCTGCTTCGTACTCATCATTCTCACCAAGGAACAGCTTAGTTCCCGGCTTTGGTGACTTAGAACAACGGACATGAGCCAGAATGCTTTTCTCATCCAGCATACGCTCAACCAACACCTCAAGCTTACCGCCTGAAGCTTTGCGACCAAATACACGAGCAGGGATAACGCGCGTGTTATTGAAAACAACCAGATCGCCTGGTTCCACCAAATCTAAAACGTCCTTAAACGAACCATCAGTTAGGTTGCCGTTATTGCCATCTAATTTAAGCAGGCGGCTTGCTGTACGCTCTTCTTGAGGGTAGCGAGCAATGAGTTCATCTGGTAGGTCAAAGTGAAAATCTGAAACTTGCATTTTTCTGGTCTTGTTTGGTTGATGAATGAGTAGACGCGACTAAAAATTTCGCAGTGGGCTAGTATAGGCACACGAGCCGCAATAGCAAGGTTTACAGCAATGGATTATTGTTAGGAGGCGTAAAATTATGCGACTTAATCCGCTCTCCGATAAAATGAAATAGTTGTGTAAAGCTCACTCAAAAATGCGCCAGCTCTCAGTTATTTTTTGGATAAAAAACTATAGTGAGAACAACAAATAAATAATAAGGATGTTCGTATGATCAAGGTTGAAGATATGATGACTCGCAACCCTCATACTTTATTGCGCTCACATTCATTGGCCGATGCTAAGCACACCATGGAAGCGCTTGATATCCGCCATATCCCAGTCGTCGATGCCGATAGAAAACTATTGGGCGTAGTCACCCAAAGAGACGTTCTCGCCGCCCAAGAATCTAGCCTACAAAACATTCCGCCAGCTCAATCTTTTACCCTATCTACTCCTCTCAACGACATCATGCACAAAAACGTTATATCTGTAGAGTCTCGAGCAGGGTTAAAAGAATCTGCTATTTACATGCAGAAACACAAAGTGGGCTGCTTACCAGTGGTCAGCCACGGCGAACTGGTTGGCATCATCACCGACAGTGACTTCGTCACCATCGCGATTAACTTGCTTGAACTACAAGAAGAAGTAGAGCCAGAAGAAGCTGAAGTGGATTAACCGTTGAGTGTGCAAAACAAAGAGCGGCTAAAATTGCCGCTCAAAAGTATAAATTAAATACGCTGATCAATGATGTCTCCTACAGCAACTCAGATACCACATCGGCTAATTGGTGGAAAGTTTCACGGCGTGACGAGCTTGGTCGCCAAACAAGGCCGATGTCGCGGTAGGCTTGTTGACCAGGCGGATCAATAACCACCAGGTTTTGATTTTCCAGCAAGCCATGGTCGATAGCCATTTGTGGAATAAAGGTGGTTCCTAAACCGTTCGCGACCATTTGCACCAATGTATGGAGGCTTGTGGCGGTGAACGGGTTTATTTTCTCTTTGTCGGTTAACTTACAGGCTGACACCGCGTGCTCAGTTAAACAGTGCTCGTTCTCCAACAAGAATACCGATTCGTCTGGTAGGTCGTCATATTTAATTGGGACACGAATACCATCTGCTTGATTACGGCTGATGACCATTCTAAAAGGATCTTGCCCAACCACTTTGCTCTCCATGTTGTCGATATCAACAGGGAGAGCCAGAATCAACACGTCTAACTCACCATGGCGCAGTGCCGCAAGTAAGTTCGTTGTGGTGTCTTCGCGCAACAGCAGATTTAGCTGAGGAAAGCGTTGGTTGGCTTCTTGTACTAAATCGCACAAAAGAAATGGCGCAATGGTAGGAATGCACCCTACTCGCAACTGACCTTGCATCGCATCACCATTACATAGGTTACCGAGTTCAACCAAGTCCTGCCCTTTCGCCAATAACTCTCGACCATGCTTCACCACCAGCTCTCCCGCTTGAGTGAAAACGAGTGGGCTTTTTTTATCCTTCTTCTCATACAGAGGGCAACCAATCAGCTCTTCTAGATTTTGGATACCTTTACTAAGAGTAGATTGGCTGACGAAACAGCGATCAGCGGCATCGCTAAAGTGGCGCGTTTCGTGAAGAGTAACAAGATAGTGAAGTTGCTTAAGACTTGGCCATTTATTCATGAAATTACTTTGTAATATGAGTAGGATAAGTTACAAGAAGGTCCGAAGACCTGAGAAAAGGACAAAGAATAAGCTTATCGCTTTTTTCGATGAACTTAATCTATTTAATTCGCTTTTTTCTATAGTACCGATTGTACTATAGTTTGTCGCGTAGAAACGGAGCCCAAACAAAGATGTGTTGGGCCAACTAATTTTTTAGGAGATTCCAAAATGGTACTAGTAGGTCGTCAAGCCCCTGACTTTACTGCAGCAGCTGTTCTAGGTAACGGTGAGATCGTTGATAACTTCAACTTCGCAGAATTCACTAAAGGTAAGAAAGCGGTTGTTTTCTTCTACCCACTAGACTTCACTTTCGTTTGTCCTTCAGAGCTAATCGCTTTCGACAACCGTCTAGAAGATTTCCAAGCTAAAGGCGTTGAAGTAATCGGTGTTTCTATCGATTCTCAATTCTCTCACAACGCATGGCGTAACACTGCTATCGCTGACGGCGGTATCGGTCAAGTTAAATACCCACTAGTTGCTGACGTTAAGCACGAAATCTGCAAAGCATACGATGTTGAGCACCCAGAAGCAGGCGTTGCTTTCCGTGGTTCTTTCCTAATCGACGCTGACGGTCTTGTACGTCACCAAGTTGTTAACGATCTTCCACTAGGTCGTAACATCGACGAAATGCTACGCATGGTAGACGCACTAAATTTCCACGAGAAGAACGGTGAAGTTTGTCCTGCACAATGGGAAGAAGGTAAATCAGGTATGGACGCATCTCCAAAAGGTGTTGCAGCATTCCTATCTGAGCACGCTGACGACCTAAGCAAGTAATTACATTCTTAAGCCCGACTCAACACGGGTGAATGGTTGGATGACTCTCTATAAAGAGAAATAAAGCATAAGCTGTAGCGTAAAGCGCACCGCCAATCAGTTAAGAAGTAAAGTCTTATTCAAAGCCCGAAGTTAACGCTTCGGGCTTTTTGTATCTATTGCTTCAACAATGGTTTATTCCTTGCCCATATCCACTACGAATAGGGGTAACCGCAAAGCGAAACTTTACCTCTATTTTCCTCTATCGCTACCTATTCAGAATCGTCTCAAGATTGCTATGATGTCCACAGTCTCAATTTGAACGAGTTAAATATCATGAACATCGAAGTTGAAGTTTGTATCGATAACCTAGAATCCCTACACAATGCCCTTGCAGGCGGAGCGAGTCGTATTGAGCTCTGCTCTTCACTAGCACTTGGTGGATTAACCCCGAGCGTCGGAATGATGAAGCAAGCCGCTCGCATCTCATCGGTCCCCGTGTATGCAATGATTCGCCCAAGACAAGGCGACTTCATCTTCGACAATGACGACGTGATGTGCATGCTTGATGATATTCAAGCCGCTGCCGATGTTGGTTTAGATGGTGTAGTGTTAGGTGTACTTACCGCTCAAGGTGAAATAGATATGATTACGATGAAAGTATTAACCTCAAAGGCCCACCAGCTAAAACTTGGCGTAACATTTCACCGTGCTATCGACCAACTTAAGGATTACCAAAAAGCACTAGAACAGATTATCGAACTTGGTTGTGAACGTGTTTTAACGTCTGGGCTAGCGAGCAATGCAGAGAAGGGTATCGATATATTGCAAGAGATGGTCAAACAAGCGAATGGCAGAATCGATATCATGGCAGGGGCCGGCGTTACCGCTCACAACGCAAAAATTATTCAAAGCACCACCCAAGTACCTGCACTCCACCTTTCAGGTAAATCGCCAAGACCTAGCCTAATGGAAAGCAATTCGAATGCTCAAATGGGGAGTGATGATATTGATGATTATCAAATACCTGTAACGGATGCTAGCAAGATATCTAGTGTGAGAGGAGCCCTCATCGATAAAGGGCTGGCATCAAAAAATAAAATTAGATCGGGTCGATGAATACGTTACCTTAAAGCGTCATCTAAGCTTTGCTCACCTAGGTGGCGTACATCTTTACCTTTAACAAAGTAGATAATGTACTCACAAATGTTCTGGCAACGGTCCCCCACTCGCTCTATGGCTCTTGCACACCACATCACTTGTAAGATGTTAGGAATATTCTTCGGGTCTTCCATCATATAAGTCATCAACTGACGTATCACCGCCTCGTATTCAGCATCCAACTTGTCATCGAGTTTGTGTACCTCGGCTGCCGCATCCACATCCATGCGAGCAAATGCGTCTAAAACTTGGTGTAGCATGGTGATCGCTTGTCGACATAAAGGCTCTAGCGATACATGGAATTTTTGTTCTTTTGTCGAAGGGATATCAATCGCACCCTGCGCGATCTTCGAGGCAACATCACCAATACGCTCTAGGTCGGTAATCGTTTTGATGATCGCCATGATTAAACGCAGATCTTTTGCCGTTGGTTGACGCTTGGCAATAATGCGAGTGCATGCCTCATCAATCGACACTTCCATCGCATTCACTTTATGGTCATCACGAATCACTTTCTTCGCTAGTTCCAAATCATCTTTGTGGAGTGCCTGCATCGCAAAAGAGAGCTGCTGCTCCACTAATCCACCCATAGTTAATACATGTGTACGGATAGACTCTAACTCGACATTAAATTGTCCTGAGATGTGGCGACCAAATTGCATGTCAGCTCCTTAAAAGAATTGGATAAGTCATTTATATTGGAGTGACTTAGCTCCAATGATGAGAACGGTAACGTTAACCGTATCGACCAGTAATGTAGTCTTCCGTTTGATTTTTCAATGGCGACGTAAATATTGAATCCGTATCTGAGTACTCGATCAATTTTCCCATATGAATAAAGGCAGTATGATCACTCACACGCGCAGCCTGCTGCATATTATGTGTGACGATAACGACCGTATATTGCGTCTTGAGGTCGTTGATTAGCTCTTCAATCGTCAATGTTGAAATAGGATCCAATGCCGATGTCGGCTCATCCAACAACAAGACTTCCGGTTCAATCGCAACGGCGCGAGCAATCACCAAACGCTGTTGCTGACCACCAGATAAACCAAAAGCATTTTCATGTAAACGATCTTTTACTTCATCCCACAATGCAGCAGCACGCAGTGATCGTTCTACGGCATCATCAAGATCTCGACTGTTACTTACTCCTTGCAGCCTCAGTCCGTAAACCACGTTCTCATAGATAGATTTAGGAAACGGGTTTGGGCGCTGAAATACCATACCGACACGGCGACGCAGTGTCGCAACATCAACCTTTGGGTGATAGACATTCTTGCCATGAAGTTTCACTTTTCCGGAAACTTTACAGCCTTCGACAAGATCGTTCATACGATTGATACAACGCAGTAAGGTTGACTTACCGCAGCCAGAAGGGCCAATAAACGCAGTCACCTGCCCCGTGGGTATCTTCATAGAGATATCATCGAGCGCTTGGCTTTCTTTGTAGTAAAGATTTAGCCCTTCGATCGAGATAGCAATTTGTTCTTCCTTTAGATTATGTACATCTAAAGGTGCTTGGTAACCCAAGGTTTCATTAATTGAGAACATCTTAATCTTGTCCTAAGGTTCGGTACTTTTCACGTAAGTTATTACGGATATTAATCGCCGTTAAATTCAACCCCACGATAACCGTAACCAATAAAAACGAAGTCGCATACACCAATGGGCGCGCAGCCTCTATATTCGATGTTTGAAATCCAACATCATAGATATGAAAGCCTAAATGCATGAACTTTCGATCTAAGTGTATGTACGGAAACTGACTATCAACAGGCAAGCTTGATGCGAGTTTTACAACCCCCACCAGCATTAATGGAGCCACTTCACCTGCTGCTCTTGCAATCGCCAAGATCAAGCCGGTAATTATCGCAGGGCTTGCCATAGGCAGAACAATGCGCCACAAGGTCTCAAATTGAGTCGCGCCGAGCGCTAAAGAACCATGCCTTACCGAACTTGGGATGCGTGTTAGACCCTCTTCGGTAGTAACAATAACAACTGGCAGCGTGAGTACCGCCAAAGTCAGTGCAGACCAAAGTAGACCTGGCGTACCAAAGGTAGGCGCAGGTAGTCGCTCTGCATAAAACAGAGTATCGATCGAGCCACCAATGGTATAAACGAAAAAGCCTAAACCAAAAACGCCATACACGATTGAAGGTACACCGGCTAGGTTGATAACCGCAATTCTAATCAAACGTGTGAGCGCGTTATTTTTTGCGTATTCATGTAAGTAGATCGCCGCAACTACCCCAAGAGGCATCACCACAATCGACATCAGAATAACCAGTAACACTGTACCAAAGATAGCAGGGAAGACACCGCCTTCTGAATTGGACTCGCGTGGATTTTCTGATAAAAACTTCCACACTTGGTGCCCCCAATGTCCAACCTTTTCAAGGTAAGACATATTATTCGGGTACCAATAATCTAGGATATGACTGAGCGATATTTCAACCTGCTTACCCGTCATATCTTCAACAAGCAGACTCTCAACATTTAGCTGTGTTCTGAGGTGCTCTAGCTTGATTTCGGCTTCATCTAACTGCTTATTGAGCTCGAGCCTAGTTGCGGTATAAGTTTTAAGATACTCATCGCTCACAGACTCATTCAGTTCTAATTTGCGCTTTTCTAGACGTAAGTTTTCCAACTGCCAACTGATATTGCGAATCTCTTGGTTTACCACACGTGACGTTTCAGCGCGCAAGGTGTCAGCGAAAGCTAAACCATCTTTAAGCTTTTGGTCGATATCGGTATAAAAAGTTCCCGATGCCGTTTTAAAACCAACCGGCTTACCAAAAAAGTAACCACCGCGACTACGATCTATCACAGCCCAATCTCGAGGCATGGTTGGCTCTAATAGGTTCACATCTAGAATCGATACAAAATCAGCAGGATAGAGTTCTCTATTAGCCACCTTGATGCTCAAACGTTGTATCAACCCTGTAGCAATGTTTTGGGGTGATAGTAGATCGTGAGCTTGCGGAACTTGCTCTATTGGAATGTATTTGCGTTCATACAGCTGACCGATCAACACATCTTGTTGAGAGACGGTTTCATCAAGATCAACAACCAGAGACAGATCTTTAGAGTCGACTTGCCACTGATACAAAGGCGCAGGCCAAAAGTAGGTCAGCCCTTTCCAGCCGATCAAGAGCATCAACCCCAGAACCGAAAGCATACTGATGCTCACTGCCCCACCAGTTAGCCAGATCCATGGCGAGCCAGATTTAACCCATGATAGTAATGACTTGAGTCTATTCATCATGTGCTACCTGAGAGTGATTCAGCGAGTAACGATGTACGCAGCTCGCTAATCCCCAAAAATTTATAGGCGTAAATTCAGATTGAGGTAACACATTAACACTACAAAGCACGATATTTATCTCTCAATCTTTGACGAACCCACTCCGCTAGCGAGTTCACAGCGAAGGTAAAAATAAACAGCAATAGCGCAGCTAAGAACAGCAAACGGAAATGCGACCCACCCACTTCCGATTCAGGAAGTTCGACAGCAATGGTTGCGGATAGTGTCCTCATCCCCTCTAAAATATTCCAATCAAGAATTGGCGTGTTACCTGTCGCCATCAGGACAATCATGGTTTCACCAACCGCTCGTCCTAATCCCATCATAACCGCCGAAAAAATACCGGGGCTAGCTGTCAGTAAAACAACATAAATTAGGGTTTGCCACGCGGTAGCACCAAGCGCGAGTGAACCATCAGACAAGTGCTTTGGCACCGAGAAAATCGCATCCTCGGCAATCGTAAAAATTGTTGGGATGACAGCAAAACCCATCGCGAAACCGACTAATAGAGCATTACGTTGGTCAAAATCAATCCCATAACCAGCTAGGAAAGTGCGTATATCACCGTCAAACAACAAGGCTTCGATACTGTTGCCCGCTGCGAATACTATAACGACCGTTGCAATCAGTACCGGAATCAAGATGAGTGCGTGCCAACCATTAGAGAAACGACGTGTCACAACCTTGGGTAAATAAAACCAAACAAGCCCTGTAATCAAAGCGCTCAGAGGCAACATTACCATCAAAGAGAATACAGCGGTTAAGTGGGTTTCAGCGATTGGCGCAAACCATAGACCCGCGAGGAAACCAATAATTACCGTAGGCAAAGCTTCCATTAATTCAATCGACGGCTTCACCACTCGTCGCATGCGTGGCGACATAAAGTAAGCGGTATAAATTGCACCTAACACCGCAACAGGCACTGCAAACATCATGGCAAATAGCGCAGCTTTGATGGTACCAAACGTGATAGGAACTAAACTGAACTTCTCTTCAAAGTCATCATTGGCAGAGGTTGATTGCCATACATACTGCGGCTCTGGATAGCTCTCGTACCAGACTTTTTGCCACAGCGATGAAAATGAGATCTGAGGGTATTCATTGTCGACTTTCGCCACACTGATTTTATCATCAATCAATGTTGCCAAATGCAGCTCATTAGCCGACATCGCAGCTAACTGAGGGGACTTATCAAACGCACGCTCAAACAGAGACAACTTTTCACTGGTCGTATAATGGCTCTGTAATGTGCCGTTTTTGTAGAAACTATAGAACCCTTTTCGGTAGGTATCCGGCAAGATAAATTGTACTTCTTCAGCGAGCTGGAAATCTCGGATATGGGTTAGGCTGCGTTTTTCATCTTTAAGTACATCAAACCATTGAGAAACTTGTCCATCCTGATGCGTAACCAACAACGAATAAGCACCAGACAACAAATCGATACTTTTCACACCGTGTTTGACGTCATTCAAACTCAGGTCGATCACCTCACGGACATCAAACCCTTTGTCAGTTAGCTTTAGCACCACTAAGTCAGACTTTGCTCGAAGGTATAAAGTCTGCCCATCAGGTGTCATCAATAACTGTTGCTGCGCGCCAAGCTTATCCGATAACCATTGACTATTTTTTAATACATAGCCACCAGCCAAGTCGCTTTGGTACCACTTCACTAGCACTCGTTGGTTAGTTAACTGAGCGGCAATAGTAATATCACGCCTGCTTTTAGAAAATACGAACTTATCGATCAACGCACCGTTCGCTGGTTCGTCGGCTAAGAAGGGCTGAGGTAGAGTAACTTGCTTGATTTTTGGTTGAGCTTCAGCGCCCTTTTGGAGCACAGGCGCACTATACTCAGGATAGAAAAAAGTGATATTGCTTACGCTATCGGCAAAAGCAAACCAATTTTCAGCAGGGGTATTTCGAGAGAAGGCGATAGGATCTGCTAATATACTTCGTTCGAAATAAGAGTGTGTATTTTGCGAGTCTAGGTCCCATAACTGAACCAAACCAGACTTTTCGACAGTAAAGGCATGTTTACCGTACTCATCAACCGATAGTGCGATAGGCTTATCTACCGCTACGGTTTTAACCGCTTGATCAGTCTCTAAACCAGTATCGGAAAATACCGGTAAAATGACCATTGCTAGATATACGAAAATCAAAACCAAGGCAGCTAGAACACTGACACCACCGCATGTCACCGAAAAACGGACGAGACGATCTTTCAACCATCTTTTTTTGTCGCGCTCTTTCAATGAAAATTGGGGTGAAGCCATCTATTTATCTACCTTTTTTTAGCTGCTGACATAATATGTACCTTAGATGACAATTATATTACAAGCTACGTTAAACAACTGAAACTAATAACAAGTTTGTTCACCCTTTTTATTATCCTAAGATCATTACTTTTGTGAGCGCTAACGTTATAAATTAAACTAGTCACCCCAATAGTCAGCATTCAAGGATCAACAATACGATGGAAAAAGACTATGTCGCAAAAGAACTTAGCTGGTTAGCGTTCAACGAAAGAGTGCTTCAAGAGGCAGCTGACAAGTCTGTCCCTTTGATCGAAAGAGTTCGTTTTCTAGGGATCTACTCGAAAAACCTCGATGAGTTTTACAAAGTCCGATTTTCCGACGTAAAACGCAAGATCTTATTGCAAGATCCTGAGTCAAACTCTAACACCTCAAAAACCTTGCTGACTCAGATGCAACAGAAGGCGAATGAGCTGGATGTTCGTTTTCATTCACTTTACAAAGAGCTGTTGCTCGAATTAGCACGTAATCGTATTTTTTTGGTTAATGAACAGCAAATTAATGCCGAGCAGAGTGATTGGCTTAAAAAATACTTTAGAAAGAAAATACTCCCGCATCTCACGCCTTTGCTACTTAACGAAGATAGTCAACTACTCAATATCCTCAAAGACGAACAAAGTTATTTAGCTATCGATATTGAGCACAATGGGTCATCTCAATACGCTCTGTTAGAGATTCCATCTGACGCTTTACCTCGATTTGTCAAACTACCGAGCCCGTCAGACTCACAACGTACTACCCTGATCTTATTAGATAATATAGTTCGCTTCTGCTTAGACGACTTACTTAAAGGCTTCTTCGAATACGATTCGCTGCGTTGCTTCGCCATCAAAATGACACGTGATGCAGACTATGACCTGCAAGAAGACAGTAACTGCAGCCTTTTAGAATTGATGTCGATAGGGATTGAGCAACGTTTAACAGCACTACCGATACGCTTGATCTATGAATCCGAGATGCCACAAAAGATGCTGAATTTCTTACGAGTCAAGCTCAAGCTATCAGACTATGACAGCGTACTCTCTGGAGGTCGTTATCAAAACTTTAGGCACTTCTGTGATTTTCCAGCCCTCAATCGAGAAGATCTCGTTAATGCGCCTCTTTCACCAATTAAGTGTGCGCCGTTTGCTCATTACAGTAACTATTTTGAAGCAATCAAAGCTCGCGATATATTATTGCACTACCCGTACCATACTTTCGATCACATTACCGAACTGGTCAGGCAGGCGTCGTTTGATCCCAAAGTAACGGTCATCAAGATCAACGTTTACCGTGTTGCTGAAGGTTCTAAGTTACTCAACTCGATCATTGATGCGGCCCACAATGGTAAAAAAGTCACCGTCGTGGTCGAGCTTCAAGCCCGTTTTGACGAGCAAGCCAACATTCAGTGGGCAAAGACACTTCAAGAAGCCGGAGTGAAGGTGGTTTATGGTATCCCCAGCCTAAAAATCCACTCAAAATTACTACTCATCAGGCGTAAGAACGGCAAGGCTATGGAGAGTTATGTTCATATCGGTACAGGTAATTTTCATGAAATCACCGCTCGTATTTACACAGACTTCTCCTTGCTTACCGTAAACTCAGAGCTCACGCATGAAGTTCGCCAAGTCTTCAAATACATCGAAAATCCATACCAGAAAACGCAGTTCAAACAGCTGATAGTCTCACCTAAAAATACTAGAAAGCGTCTGTATCAACTGATCGATAAAGAGATTCAGCATGCCTCAGAGGGTAAGCCTGCGAGTATAACTCTAAAGCTCAATAACTTAGTGGATCGCGAAATCATTGAAAAGCTCTATCTAGCCAGTCAAGCCAACGTCAAAGTTAGAATGATCATTCGAGGTATGTGCTCACTGGTTCCGGGAATACCAAACGCAAGTGACAACATTGAGGTCATCAGTGTCGTCGATCGTTTTCTTGAGCACCCAAGAGTGATGATCTTTCACAATGCAGGAAAGCCCAAGGTTTACATATCTTCCGCTGATTGGATGACTCGCAACTTTGACCATAGGATTGAAGTAGCAACACCAATCCTAGACTCGAAGATCAAGCAAACCATCATCGATATCACCGAGTTTCATTTTGACGATAAACGTAAGGCTCGGATGATCGATCATGCGATGAGCAATCAGTATAAGCCGTCACCCAACGCTCAACTTACGCATTCCACATCACAACTCGCTACTTACCACTATATTAAACATATAGAGAAGCAAGCTCGTAAGAAGTACAAGCAAGAGAAAAAATCATGCCGCTAAGTGACGACAAACAATCAAGATGCATTGCAGCTATCGATTTAGGCTCGAACAGCTTTCACATGGTGGTCGCTCAAGTGTTTGGCAAACATCTACAACTGGTCAGTCGACATAAACAGAAAGTACAGTTAGGCAATGGGCTAGATGAGTACCATCAGCTATCAGATCAAGCGATTAATCGCGGGCTAGATTGTCTAAAAGTCTTCGCAGAGCGACTCACTGATTTTGAGATTGATAATGTCAGAGTCGTTGCTACCCATACGCTGCGAAAGGCAAAGAACTCAAATACCTTTATAGAACAAGCCAAACTCATTTTTCCTTTTCCCATCGAGATCATTTCAGGGCAAGAGGAAGCGCGATTGATTTACAACGGGGTTGAACATACTCAGACCGCATCCAAATCAAAGCTCGTTATCGATATTGGTGGAGGAAGCACTGAAATAGTGACCGGACAGGGCTTCACACCCGAAGTAGTGCATAGCTTACCGATGGGGTGCGTCACCTCTACTCAGCGTTTCTTTAGTGATGGTCATTTAACTTCACAGCATTTTGCTACCGCTTATACCGCAGCGATTCACCTATTAACCCCTGTCATTAAGCGCTACCAAGCCGCCTCTTGGGAAATCGCTTTTGCCTCATCTGGTACGGCAAAATCAATCAAAGAGGTGCTCAAGGGGCTAGGCTTTATCGATGAGTACATTACTCCGCAACGGCTTACTTATCTAAAAAACCACCTAATGGAGTTTTCCTCTATCGAAAGTATCCAACTGTTAGGTTTAAGCGATGAGCGGAAGCCCGTGTTTGCTGCAGGTATAACGATTCTTTCCGCTGTTATGGATAGCCTAAGTATAGATGAGCTGTATGTCTCTGATGGAGCATTAAGAGAAGGCGTGCTTTATGATATGGAAGATAAGTTCAAGAGCCTTGATATAAGGTCTCGTACCGCAGAAACATTACTCTCTCGCTATCGTGTTGATTTAACACACGCCGAAAAAGTTAAACAGACAGCTCAAACCCTATTACTACAAGCAAAAACACAACTAAAAGGCGCTTTAGACACCGAGTTATTTGACCTACTTGGTTGGTCTGCACTGTTGCATGAAGTAGGCCAAAGCGTGGCATTCCAGGGGTATCATCGCCACTCAGCCTATCTAATTAAACACACCACCATGCCCGGCTTTAATGCCGAGCAACAACGTCTAATTTCCCTTATCGTCCGATATCAGAGAAAAGCGATCAAGCTGCAAGACTTGCCAACATTATCACTGTTTTCGTCGCAGCAAGTGACGCTGATGATCCGAATACTCAGACTGGCAATCTTACTCAACCGACAAAGAAGCCAAGCACCAGTACCCAATATAAAGCTAACCATAAAAATGGATGACCATTGGAGTTTGACTGGCAAAAATGGTGACTGGTTAGATACAAACCAACTACTCGATTATGAATTAAAAGAAGAACAGCAGCGCTGGAAAAATGCCGGTTGGAGTTTAGATTTGAACTGAGGAAAATAGCCTACCGCAAGTAGTCTATCTGTATCTTGAGTTTGAGCTATAACCCAACTTTTGCGAGCTCTTGTTCTGCAAATTCAGACGGTATTGCTAGATAGCCATCTTTTTCTACAAGCTCTTGCCCTTGCTTTGAGAATACAAAAGTAAGGAACTCTCTTTCAACCGGAGAAAGTGGTTTATCCGGATGCTTATTCACATACACATAGAGGAAACGAGATAGAGGGTAATCACCGCTCAAGATATTCGCACGCGTAGGCTCAACATAATTAGAGCCGTGCTCTGCAATAGGAATCAACTTAACACCTGCTACACGGTAGCCAATGCCTGAGTAGCCAATCCCACTAATGGATGAAGCGACCGACTGAACGACAGAAGCCGAGCCAGGTTGCTCATTCACACGATTTTTAAAGTCACCGCTGCACAGTGCATTCTGTTTGAAGTATCCATAAGTCCCCGATACAGAATTGCGACCGAACAGTTGGAATCGATGTTTCGCCCATGGCTGATCGATTCCGAGATCTTGCCAGTTTTTGAGGGGCTTCGTTGCTCCGCAGCGTAAGGTCTCAGAAAAGATGCCATCAATCTGACGAAAGTTAAGCCCTTCAATAGGGTTGTCTCGGTGGACAAACAGCCCGATTGCATCAATAGCGACTCGTAATGCAGTTGGCTTATATCCATGCTCTCTTTCAAAAGCTTCCACTTCACGTAAACGCATTGGTCGGCTCATAGGACCAAGGTGTGCTGTCCCTTCCGTCAGTGCAGGAGGTGCAGTAGAAGAGCCCGATGCTTGGACCTGAGCATTTACATTCGGATAATAGGATTTAAACTCCTCTACCCAGAGTGTCGACATTCCAGCCAAAGTATCAGAACCGACCGACAACAGGCTTCCAGATATACCTGGAACCTTGGAATAATCGGGCAGTGATTCAACACTCTGCTCAGCGAAGCTGGGCCACGCCAATACCATCGCTAACATAGAACTAATCGGCAAACGCATCCTGCGTATTAAGTCACTCATGACACGGTCAACCGGTTTGGCAACGTGAAATGAAAACGACTGCCAACGCCCACTTCACTTTGAATTTCGAGGTGTGAATCGTGGTGGCTAAGTGCGTGCTTTACAATCGCCAATCCAAGACCACTACCACCGGTATCACGAGAGCGGGCTTTATCTACACGATAGAAGCGCTCTGTGAGTCGATGTAAGTGTTGAGGCTCAATACCATCACCGGTATCTGACACATCTAAGCATGCGCCTTGACTTGTTTGATACCAACGAACTTTGACCGTTGCCCCTGCGGGTGTGTATTTAACCGCGTTATAAACTAAATTCGAAATCGCACTTCTCAATTGGTCTTCATCAGCAAGAACACGCAAACTCTTATCGATATCAAATTCAAGTTTATGTTCGCGCTCACCGCTAAGGCTCACCGCCTCTTTCTCAAGAACTTCAAGCATCGCAGGAACGTTCACTACTTCATCCAGCTCATGCATCGGCGCTGCTTCAATTTTCGAAAGTGTGAGCAACTGATTAACCAGACTGTTCATACGATTCAATTGCTCAGTCATTACGCCATGCGCCTTGGTCCACATTGGGCCAACAATCATGTCTGGGTCTTCCGTCATTTCAAGATAACCTTGAAGGACGGTCATTGGTGTACGCAACTCATGGGAGACGTTAGCGAAGAAGTTACGGCGCATGCCCTCTAGCTGCTTAAGCTGGGTGACATCACGCACCACCATCAGGTGTTCGCCCTCGGTATACGGCACAATACGCAATTCAAGCATACGCTCCACATTCAGAGGAGAAGGCATTTCTAATGGCTCAGAGAAATCCTGCTTATTAAGGTACTTAATAAAATCTGGAGTACGAATCAAATTCGAGATCGGTTGACCTGAATCATCTGGCCAACGAAAGCCCAACAAATACTGAGCAAGCTTGTTACACCAAACGATATTGCCTTCACCACGAAATACCACAACGGCATCGGGAAGAGACTCAGCACCGTTACGGAAACGGCGGATAAGGTTAGTCAGCTCTTTACGTTTACGACGCTGTCTCTGCTGCATACGATAGATACCGTTAAACAGAGATTCCCAGTTTCCAGAGCCTGAAGGTGGAGTTAGACGCTTCTCATCCCACAACCATGCGGACAAACGCATTTGGTTGTGTAGGTGCCAGCCGAGCTGCAATACCGTAGCAGCCAGCAGTAACCAAGGTAGATAACCGAATATCCATCCGACTAAAACCCATGGTGCGTAAAAAAAAGCCAGCTCCCAAGCCAGCTTTTTCCAGGTTAACTTTTCAACCATTCAGGACTCCGTAAACTGGGCAGCGAAGCCAAATTAAGCCTTTATAGAAAAACGGTAGCCAGCGCCACGAACCGTTTGGATGAGCTTATCGTGACCTGCAGACTCAAGCGCTTTACGCAGGCGTCGAATGTGTACATCAACCGTTCGGTCTTCAACGTAAACATTAGTACCCCAAACGTTGTTAAGCAGCTGCTCTCGGCTGTATACTCGTTCTTGGTGCGTCATAAAGAAATGCAGCATTTTGAATTCTGTTGGTCCCATATCAACTGGACCTTCACTTGCGGTAACACGGTGTGATACAGGGTCTAATTTAAGACCTTGAACATCAATCACATCTTCCAATGCCGTTGGTGTTACACGGCGAATAACCGCTTTCAGGCGAGCCACAAGCTCTTTTGGCGAAAATGGTTTGGTAATGTAGTCGTCAGCGCCAACTTCTAAACCGCGAACCTTATCTTCTTCTTCACCACGAGCCGTTAGCATCACCACTGGGATGTTGCGAGTTAACTCTTCACGCTTCATGTGCTTGATAAAGTTTATCCCGCTACCACCAGGTAGCATCCAATCTAGTAATACTAGATCTGGGAAAGGTTCACATAGCTTGTTTACCGCTGTATCGTAATCTTCAGCCTCTACTGCTTGGTAGCCTTTTTGTTCAAGTACAAAACACAGCATCTCACGAATAGGTGCTTCATCTTCAACGACCAGAATCCTTCTCGACATAATTGAATAGCCTTTGTATTTAATCAACGCATTGCATTATCTGAGTTAATTATGACACTTTTGTGACCTTTGAAAACAAATTTTCATATAACTGTCTCAAACGTTTCACTTTATAACTTTTGATACAGAGCTAAGGACAAATCGAATTAGATCTCATATCATGAGGCACTTCTAAAAAGGTATGAGAAAAATATATGTGGTTTAAAAATTGCCTAGTCTATCGCTTCAACCGTGATATTGATTTCAACGCAGATCAGCTAGAGAAACAACTTGAAGAATTCCGCTTTACTCCTTGTGGTAGCCAAGACAAACAGAAGTTTGGTTGGGTGCACGCAATGGGTAAACATGGCGATATGATGACGCACGTATCAGAGAACCGCATTCTTATCTGTGCAAAGAAAGAAGAGAAAATGCTGCCAGCATCTGTGATTAAAGAGTCACTGAATGCAAAAATTGAAACACTTGAAGCAGAGTCTGGCACACCTCTTAAAAAGAAAGAGAAAGACAGCCTAAAAGAAGACATTATCATTGACCTTCTTCCTCGTGCATTTAGCCGCAGTAACTTCACATACGCGCTGATCATGCCAAAAGAGGGCTTCATTGTGGTTGATGCAAGCAGCTACAAAAAAGCAGAAGACGTGTTAGCTCTGCTGCGTAAAACAATGGGTAGCCTACCGGTTGTCCCTGCCATTCCTGAGCAAGCGATCGAAGCCACACTAACCGAGTGGGTTAAGTCAGGCGATACGCCTCAAGGCATTACAATGCTTGATGAAGCTGAGCTTAAATCAATCCAAGAAGACGGTGGTATTGTTCGAGTTAAGAAACAAGAGCTAGAAGCCGACGAGATTAAAAACCACATTGAGGCGAACAAAGTGGTAACCAAGCTGCTTATCAACTGGCAAGATCGCATTGAATTTATCCTGGCTGAAGACGGCAGTATCAAACGCCTGAAGTTCAGCGATGAACTTAAAGATGAGAACGACGATATTCCTCGTGAGGACCAAGCTGCACGCTTTGATGCAGATTTCTCATTGCTATGTGGTGAGTTCAGCGTGTTCCTTCCGAACCTATTCGAATCGCTAGGTGGATTAACTCAACCGAACGCTTAATCGGTATCTCCAAAGCTCAGGTACTCCGTGCCTGAGCTTATTTTCCCTGCATTTCCCGCTGTATATTTATCCCTTCACTCTCTTCTTAATATCATTGCTATCTTTAGGGCTATCAACCAGACTCATTTTAGCGTAAAATTTGCGCCCCTTTGATATCACTTGGTGGTATCAACCTGACTTGAGATCAGATTAGAGAGCGAAGCAATGACTACACAAAAACCATTTGTACCTGAACTATTATCACCGGCAGGAAGCCTTAAAAACATGCGTTACGCATTCGCCTATGGCGCAGATGCAGTTTATGCGGGCCAGCCACGTTACAGCCTTCGCGTTCGTAACAATGAGTTCAACCACGAAAACCTACAAATCGGTATCGATGAAGCTCATGCTCAAGGCAAAAAGTTATATGTTGTATGTAACATTCAGCCACACAACTCTAAACTAAAAACTTTCATTCGCGACCTTAAGCCAGTGGTTGATATGGGCCCAGACGCTCTTATCATGTCTGATCCTGGTCTTATCATGATGGTTCGTGAAGCATTCCCTGAAATGCCTATCCACCTCTCAGTTCAGGCTAACGCTGTAAACTGGGCAACTGTAAAATTCTGGGCTACACAAGGCGTTGAGCGTGTAATCTTATCACGTGAGTTATCACTTGAAGAGATCGAAGAGATCCGCGAATACTGCCCAGAAACAGAACTAGAGATATTTGTTCACGGTGCACTTTGTATGGCGTACTCTGGTCGTTGTCTACTTTCTGGTTACATGAACAAGCGCGATCCTAACCAAGGTACTTGCACTAACGCTTGTCGTTGGGAATACAAAACAGAAGCGGCAAAAGAAGACGAACACGGTCAAATCGTTGAAGCAAACCCTACTGGTGTTGAGATTCAGGATGTTGAAGTTCAAGATGAACGTCCAGACAACACACTAGGTCTAGGTAAACCAACAGATGAAGTGGTTCTACTTTCAGAGTCACACAAGCCTGAAGAGAAAATGGCTGCGTTTGAAGATGAGCATGGTACTTACATCATGAATTCAAAAGACCTTCGCGCAATCCAGCACGTTGAGCGTCTAACGAAGATGGGTGTTCATTCACTGAAAATTGAAGGCCGTACTAAGTCTTTCTACTACTGTGCTCGTACTGCACAAGTTTACCGTAAAGCTATCGATGATGCTGTAGCAGGCAAACCATTTGATGAAAGCCTAATGGGTACACTAGAGAGCCTGGCGCACCGTGGCTACACTGAAGGCTTCTTACGTCGCCACACTCACGACACTTACCAAAACTACGAGTACGGTTACTCTATCTCTGATACTCAACAATTTGTTGGTGAATTCACAGGTAAACGCCGTGGCGATCTAGCGGAAGTAGAAGTGAAGAACAAGTTCCTGGTAGGTGACAGCTTAGAAATGATGACACCGAAAGGTAACGTTGTTTTCACACTAGAGATGATGGAAAATCGTAAATCTGAAGCCGTTGAAGACGCAAAAGGTAACGGTCACTTTGTATTTATTCCTGTACCAGCAGATCTAGACTTAGAGTTCGGCCTGTTGATGCGTAACTTGAGCGAAGGCCAAGACACACGCAATGCATCAGGGAAGTAACTTTACTTAGAAAACCGAGAAGTAAGCAATGGCTCTGTTAATCACTGACAAGTGCATAAACTGCGATATGTGTGACCCTGAATGTCCAAATGGCGCAATCACGATGGGTGACAGCATCTTCGAAATAGACCCAAATTTATGTACTGAATGTAAAGGTCACTATGAGAAGCCAACGTGTCAGTCTGTATGCCCAATTACCAAGTGCATCATCACTGATCCAAATCATATTGAAACTGAAGACGAGCTGCTAGAAAAGTTTGTTATCATTCAAGGCTTGACCTAATAAAGAAAAGGTTCAACTTAATCAATAAGTTGAACCTTTTTCTTATCCGGATTTCTCCATGGGATAAATGTTGCAGAATAACTCTTTTTCAAATTGATATTCGAGTCGCTCTCGCCAATTTATCGACTGTGATACAGGTACGAGATAAAAATTTCCCGGCCGGTGTCTGTCACAAATGCCATTCCATACTGCATCAATTCATAATGTACATCATTTACAAAGCTAGGATCTAATCGCTGCCTACCTGTTAGTTGGTTGATGTTATCTCTTGAAATAGAAATACCCGCATTTTCGGTACTGAACCTATGTCTT